>SCTJ01000202.1 GCA_004297805.1 Patescibacteria group bacterium
CAGGGCAAGCGCATATAAATTGACCTAAAAATCAGCGATACTAAACGCTTTTGGAATCGTGTCGTGGCATCAAGTTTAGAAGATTTTTTTTCATCAATAGAAGACCCCCGAGTAGAGCGTAATAAGCGACATAAACTGCTCGACATCATCATTCTTACTCTCTGTGCAGTGATTAGTGGAGCTGAGGGTTGGGAAGCGATTGAACAGTTTGGCGAAGATAAACAAGAATGGCTGAAAAAATGGATTGCCTTAGAAAATGGCATTCCTTCGCATGATTGCATAGCGCGGGTGATTGCTCGGATTTTGCCCGCCCAAATGACCGAATGCTTTATCGCTTGGACGCAAAGTGTGGCAGAAATCACGGCGGGCGAAGTCGTTGCCATTGATGGGAAAACCGCCCGACATTCTTATGATCGCAAAAAAAATCTGGGCGCGATTCATATGGTCAGTGCGTGGGCAAGCAAGGCGGGCATGTCATTAGGGCAAGTGAAAACCGAGGCGAAATCCAACGAAATTACCGCAATACCGATGTTGCTGGAGATGCTTGAAATCAAAGGCTGCATTGTTACGATTGACGCAATGGGCTGCCAAACCGAGATTGCAGCAAAAATCGTTGAAAAAAAAGCAGATTATGTTTTGGCCGTGAAAGATAACCAACAACTTTTGCATGAAGCGATTACCGATTATTTTCAGGAGTCCATCGCAACAAATAATCCGAGTTTATGTCAGTTGCAATTTTGTGAAGAAACTAACGCAGATCACGGGCGTATTGAAATAAGACGTTGTTATTTATCAACTTGCCTGGACACGTTGCCAGACGCGGCGCGTTGGAAAGGTCTTAAAAGTATTGGCATGGTTGAAAGTGAACGGACGATAAACGGCAAAACAAGTATTGAACAACGGCATTACATTTGTTCTGTAACGGAAGTTAAGCCGTTTGCTCATGCGGTACGCGCTCATTGGGGTGTTGAAAACTCATTGCATTGGGTGCTGGATGTGACGTTTAAAGAGGATGACTCACGCATCCGTACTGGCTACGCTCCTGAAAACTTTAATATTGTCCGGCAACTTGCTATCAATCTGCTCAAAAAAGAGCCGTCCAAGTTGAGTATAAAACGAAAACGCTTTAGGGCTTCTTTGAGTGATAAGTTTCGTGAAGAGGTGATTTTTTCAACCTGAAATTTATATGCGCTTGCCCTGG
>SCTJ01000203.1 GCA_004297805.1 Patescibacteria group bacterium
ATTAGTGTTAGCGCCATTACAAATATCAACATCGTTTTCATTTACAGCGGTTGTATTTAAGCAATAATTGTATTCGGCAAATGGTAAATTCTTATTACAATTCAGGGATTCTTTTGACGAATTATTTTTATAAATGTATACACCACCGCCTATTACTAATATTGCAATTATTGCGATGACTAAAGGGATCGCAAAACCTTTTTGAGTGTTTTTCATATGTCCAACACTATACCACACTTTGAGTAAAGAGTGGCGGTTAATTCGCCTCCCATTTTACCGCCTTTGGGGGCTAGATGGTCATCGTCCTTTTATGGGGTACATATCAATTGTGCGGGATGCCGGAATCGAACCGGCGCATCGAACTTGGAAGGTTCGCATTCTGCCACTAAACTAATCCCGCGTGCGGACATATTAACAGACTAAGCGCTCCAACACTACTTCCCCGACCGGTGATGATCCGAGTGTTCGTGCTCCACAACCTCCTTTATCTCATCGACTTCTTTCTTGATCTCCCTCACCGTCGTCTGTATCGCCTTCAATTCCACCCGCTCTTCTTCCACTTCCCTGCCGGTCTTGTCCGTGATCTTCTTCTCATGCCTGATCCCGCTTATCAGTATCGTGTCGCCGATGAAGTACGATACGAACAAACCAGTCGCGAGGAGGATCGCGACGACGATCGCCAGATTGGTCGGTTCATAGAAAAGCCAACCGAGAAACTTCCCTTTCTCCTCCAAGATGTCGGCCGTATGCCATACCCCGCGCCAAAACAACACGATGGCGATGCCGCCGATGAACGTGTATACGATAGGATAACGGCTCAAATAGCCGCGGATGACATCCTCCAGTTTATCGAAAAAATTTATGATTCTCTTTACCATGTCTCTTGTCGGAGCGCCGGGATTCGAACCCGGAGTCACCTGTACCCAAAACAGGTATGTTAGCCGTTACACCACGCTCCGGTCGCGTTCATCCTAACACAAAAAATCAAAGAATCACATTTTCCAGCCACTTAACGCGCGCTCGACGCGTTTTTTCATTCATGAATACGCAAAGGATGTGGAACTGGAACTCCGCGCCACTACCCTTCCCTGTTTCGGACAAATAAGTCTCGATCATCCGCCTCAAATGCTTC
>SCTJ01000062.1 GCA_004297805.1 Patescibacteria group bacterium
CCTCATCATCGACTGGGGTTTCAAAGCCATTTAGAGCGATGATTTTGGAGGCTTTGACTTTCCAGTCATTGACAGTGATGATGCCGTCTTGGTCATCGTCACAGCGATCGCAAGTTTTCCAATCATCGCCATTTTTGTCGGAGAAACGTTCGTCGCAAGTTTTGTAGGTCGGACCGTCTTCATCCACGTCTTCCGGATCTCCGTTTTTATCCAGAGATTCTTCCGGTGGAGTGAGGTCGCAGCCGTTGCGTTTCAGATACCAGGTGAAGTAGGCTGATTTCTTGTCATTGGCAAAGCCCACCGGGAGGGCCTTAGCGACCACCTCTTCCCCTTGCTTGGGATCAGTGGGGGTGATGACCACTCGGAGAGTGGGGGCTTGAATGCTGCTCTTGTTTGATCCGGGATTGAAATATTGGCTGAAGCTTTTTACAGCCTCACTCGCTACGTTAAGCTCTTTGAGGGAATCCAATACCATATCCGAAACAGAGGAATCCTCGATCAAGCTGGCCTGGGCAGCTACTGGTGCCAGGACTTGGACAAAAACCACCAGCAGGGCAAGTATTTTTTTGAGATATTTGAAACGCATGCCGGGTAGATTTTTCTAACGGATAAACAGCCTGATTAAAATGGCGTCCATCAAAATGATAAACAACCAGCTCGAGAGAATAGCAAAAACTACTGACCGCGTCTGATAGACAACTATTCCTGAGCAAAACGCCAGAATGGGGAAAACAGCAAATGATAAAGTAAGCTGTTGGCCCAACCAGAGAAACAGCAAAAACAGTCCTAGCTGCAAGAGGACGGACATTCGTCCAAGTCGCTCTCTGTAGGTCGCTATGACAAACCCACGAAAGAAGATTTCAAAACAAACCACAAAAACGCCAACGATCCCCAACTCATACACCAGGAAAGTGAGAAAACTTTTGGAAATCTGCTGGAGAATGTCGTTCCCTTGCACATAGGCTGTATAACGCACCAGGATAACCACACAAAGCGCGGCGATGGCCCAAGCAATTCCAACCCACTTGATTCCTTGACGCCAATCGCCTAGTTGGAAACCAAGATTGGTCAGCGGCTGTTTTAAAATCTTTTTAGTATATACGATTGGAACCAGCACGAAGAAAACCACATAGAGCAGCAGTAGCTGCATTAGACTAGCCGCCATGTTGAAGGGAAATAGCAATAGCATTAGCAAACAGACCAGTATCAGGGCAGTATTAATAATCAACTCTTTGTTCATATAAACTACTCGAGCCATAAACGAGAAAAAACACGAATTATTACCTTATATTGTACTATATTCTAGCACGCTTTACCAACAAAATTAATACGGCCAGGCTAATGTAAATATCTGCCAGATTGAATGCCGGGAAAATTGAAACATGCATAAAATCAACCACGCATCCATGAATCAATCGATCAAACATATTGCTCGCTGCACCCGCTAAAATCGCCACAAAAGATAGTTGTTCTAACGCTGTAATGTCAGGCAACTTTTCAAACGATCTCCAGATAACCCAAATAGTAATTATCGCCACCACCCACAAAGAGATAAAAACTGTGGCTGGAACGTTTAACCCAAAAGCAATCCCCCGATTGCAAAAAACCGGAAACCAGGAAAAATTCAGTCTCGATACTAAAAACTTGGAGCTTTGGTCAACTCCCACTAAGCCCAGAAAAATCATTACCAAGCCAGCCATACGGACACGCATAATACTTTTGGTCGATAAACAAATCACTCCTCCCGATACCCCGGCACCAAGGAAAATACCACTCCCATCACTACCAACACAGTGGCTCCGGCGAGGAGCGCCCGCAGCAAAAACATTAACTGGGACGGCAGGTTAGCTGCCAATGAA
>SCTJ01000204.1 GCA_004297805.1 Patescibacteria group bacterium
CGGGAAGGTGGGCAGGTCGCGGGGCATGGCCGAAGTGTAACGGAGCCCGGAAACGGTCACGCCGCCCGGAGGCGGCGTGGCGGTGAGCGGCAAGCGGGCGGCTTACTTGAGCTGGGACAGCATCCAGTCGACCGTGGCCTTGATCTGCTCGTCGGTCAGTGCCGGATTGCCGCCGCGGGCCGGCATCATGCCGCCGTCCGGACCGTTGAAGCCATTCATGGCGTGTCCGTACAGAGTGTCCTTGCCCTGGGCGATGCGCGCCGCCCAGGCCGCCTTCTCGAGCTTGGGCGCCATCGCGACGCCGGCGGTGTGGCAGCCGGTGCACAGGTTGCCGAAGATCACCGAACCGTCGAGCGTGCCACCGTAGGCGACCTGGCCCTTGGCGGCGTCCGCGGCGGCAGCGGCGGCCGATGCCTGGGCAGCCGCGCCGGTCGCGCCGGCGTAGACCGCTCCGACCGGCGCCAGGCGCGCGGCCACCTTCGCCTCGGCGACCGGATTGGTTTCGGCCGGTTTCAGGCCGTTGATATAGATGCCGAGCAGAATCAGGCTCACGGTGATGGTCACCAGCACGGCGATCACCTGGGAGAAATGCTTGAGGAAGACAAGGTCGTAATTGCGCACGAGGGCACCCGAAAGCCGGAGGGCCGGCCGAAACCAAGGCGGGAATTATATCGACCGGGCCGAGTTCACGAAAGCCGCGGCCCTTGCCCCGTTCGCGGTTTTCGTAGGATGGTGTCGACGGGACTCGCGGCACAGGGGGCTGGATTGGCCACGGCGCACACGCCATCGCTGGACGCTGCCCGCGCGCAACACGGGGCATCGTGGCGCTGGCCGCTGATCGCGGCCGTCTACGCGGTCGCCTGGATCGTGCTGCTGATCTGGTCGCGGCAGCTGTGGTTCCTGCCGGCCGGCATGCGTCTGGGCGCGCTCTGGCTGACGCCGGCGCGG
>SCTJ01000003.1 GCA_004297805.1 Patescibacteria group bacterium
CATGTGTGATACAAAATGAAACAATAATCTACCAATTCCTAATTCATGCAACTTTAGGTTTTCTCGGCTGAAGCCTTGCGACCGCTACCCATCGTACGGCGAACATTGCCACGCACTGTTCGACTATTGGTTTTGGTGCGCTGTCCTCGCACTGGCAAACCGCGCTGGTGGCGCGTCCCGCGATAGGCCTTGATTTCTTTCAAACGTTTGATGTGTGTCTTGACTTCATGCTTCAATTCTCCTTCCACGCGAATTTTTTTCTCAATCTCTTCGCGCAACTTGTTGGCCTCGGCATCCGTCAAATCCTTGGAGCGCTTGTTAGGATCAATTTTGAGAGACTCCAAAATCTTCACGCTGGTCGTGCGTCCAATGCCATAAATATAAGTCAGCGCAATTTCGACGCGCTTTTCATCCGGAATATTGATACCTGCAATACGGGCCATGACTAGTGAGAAGTGCGAGTCACAACATTTTAGACAAACGTTATGCGCCACACATTAGCATTACGAAAACTTTATCCCTGGCGTTGTTTGTGCTTCGGGATAGAACAAATAACATAAATCTTGCCTCTGCGTTTGACGATCTTGCATTTGGCACAAATTTTCTTGACTGATGCTCTAACTTTCATAGGACTACATTCTTTTTATGATCCGCCCGCGGGTCAAATCGTAGGGACTCATTTCTAGCTGCACCCGATCTCCCGGGAGCAAACGGATGTAATGCACCCGCATCCGACCGGAGATGTGCGCGAGAACCTCGTGCCCGTTTTCCAGTTGGACCTTGAACGTGGTGCTAGGAAGGGTTTCCACAACTTTCCCCTCCATACGAATTATCTCCTTATCATTTTCTTTTGCCATAGAGTCCGCTCATTCAAGAGCGCGTGTAAACACAAAAAATAGAGGAGCGTTTCGTTTCTATACTCAATCCTAGTTCCGGAAACTCGCTCACTTTCCTCTATTTGATAGTGGGTATTCTTTTTTTCTAAAACAGCGTGTTCCAATAGTACCGGAGACTGAAATAGTTGTCAATAGCCGCAACTAATGGTCCATTAGGAGTTGTTGCGCCGCCCCTTCATGAGCACCTTGGCCGTTTTGAGGCAAATTTGAATATCTAGCCAAAGTGACCAACTTTCAATGTAAAACACATCCAAAACATATTCGTCTTCGAAGTCGAGATCGGAGCGACCCGACACCTGGGCCATGCCCGTGATTCCTGGGCGGATAGTCAACAAACGCCGGTGATATTCCTTGTATTTTTCCACTTCTCGTTCTTGATGAGGACGCGGTCCCACCAAGCTCATGTCTCCCTTGAGCACGTTGAAAAATTGGGGAAATTCGTCGATTGAATAGCGTTCGATGAAGGACCCCACCCTGGTCTTGCGCGGATCATCCTTGATTTTGTAGAGCGGGCCTTTACGCACACTCTGATTAGCAATCAACTCCTTTTCCAGTTCAATCGCCTTCCGTCCTTCGGGCGTGTTGGGGTCAGTGCAATAGGCCTGCTTCATATAGCGGAATTTGAGCACGCGAAATTTCTTGCCGTCGCCTCCCACTCGCTCGTTGCGATAAATAATCGGCATTCCGGTTTCCAGCCAAATGGCCAAAGTCGTCACCAACATGACCGGCGAGAAGAGAATAATCAGCACCGTTGCTCCAACTATATCAAACGTACGCTTCAGGATTTTGCCCCACCCATCCAGCGGCGTGGGTCGCACTTGAATAATCGGCTCCCCGTTGAGCATTTTTATTTCGAAGCGCGAAGCTTGAAAAGTCGTCGGGATGTATTGAAAAGTGATGTTGTGAATCGTGCAATAGTCCACTAACTTTTCCTGTTCGGCATCCGTGGCAGTTTGATCACACAAGATTACTTCGTCGATATCAACTTCCTCGCGCAGCTGTTTCAAATCATGAACACTCGCGTTCTCCAAATGGCCCACGATTTGGTAACCCATTCGTGGATCGTGCAACATAATTTGCTCAATTTCCTTGATCTTGCCATTTCGCCCAATCAACACCAAGTTATGCGCCCCGATGTGCCGCTTCACCAAGAGATATTTCTGAATCTGTTCCAGGAGTAATCGAGCAAAAACGACGTAGACCGTACCAATCAACCAAGCCGAAAGGATCACAAAGCGCGAAGAAAACCATTCTTGCTTGAGAAAGATAGCTACGATAATAATCAGAAATCCAACCGAAGTGGCTGTGAAAACTTTGAGTGTTTCCCGCAAAAACTTCCGGGTCGCACGAATCACATAGAGTCCCTCAATCGCATAGATAATGAGAAACAGAGGCACCACCATCAGCACAATTTGCAGATAGGTATCAAAAGGAAATTGATAGAGCTTGGGCAGCTGAGCAATAATTTGCGGATAATCGCGAATCTTGAAAGCTGTCACCGCTGCCAAAACCAGCATCAAAAAGTCAATGGGAACTTGAATGGCACTAAAAAATAATTCGGATTTTTTCATAGAGAAAGATGGCGATATATCAAGGTAGACCTATAAGCCGGATTCTGTATCTCGCCTTAGCGAGACGGCAACCATTCATCTAGCCCCGACGTTGCCGTCGAGATCATGAGCGGCACTCCGCCAATGCCAGAAGCATTGGCAGTACGGCCTTGCACCGAGTAGGGTTTTCCACCAGCAGCCGTCACCGACCGCGGAATGACGTAGCCTTGTTCGCTAATCAGCTGATGCAGCGAACTCTGACCTCGCCATACTTTTCACCTTTCGCCAATTTTGTCTTCGCCAAACGGCGAAGCAACAAAATTGAGCGCCCATGCACCTTTTCCACCTACAAATGTTTCTATACCGATGACTGAGGCGCAGCCGGAACCGCGCATCAATCCTTCGAATGGAAACAGTTATTTTCGGAAAAGGTGCTGGGCCACTCAACCAATTGACTAGTATTGTCTCTGTGGCACTTTCCCGCTCCAATTGGTCACCCATTGGA
The DNA here is from genome assembly GCA_004297805.1 of Patescibacteria group bacterium. Classification (GTDB taxonomy): domain Bacteria; phylum Patescibacteriota; class Minisyncoccia; order Moranbacterales; family SCTJ01; genus SCTJ01. The sequence goes on from SCTJ01000003.1 coordinate 2,952, forward strand.
GGGTGGGCATTACCCACTACTCACTTCCTCCGATATTGTATCGAAGGAGTGTCCGGACTTTCCTCCCCTTAATAAGTTTGAAGTAAACCCCAAATAATATTCAGGAGCGATTGCCCAGTCTACCTTGATATATAACAACCTTTCAATGATCAACTCTACCGACGAATAATACAACGATTTAGGCCTTTCGGCAACCACGGGATTATGCCGTAAATCATCTGTTCAGTCAATATCCACACTTGAATATAATAAATCTAGTTTGTCGTCAAAAATGATCTGCCGCCGCCCCAGCAGATGCTGAAGCGGCGGCTGAATCCTGTCTATTTCCCCCCTTTGAGGCGTTTGTTCTCGCCTTTGAGGAGTTCGTTCTCCTTGTTCATCGCCTTCGCCTTTTCCTCGAGCTTTTGCTCTTCCTCGGCCAGGCGCGCCCGTCCGACAGCGTCAATTTGGTACATTGGACGCTGCAGGAGGAATCCAAGGATCGTCAGCCCGACGCCAATCCAGAACGTGCCAATGCTGTGACCAGTGACACCCGTGACCAGTACGTTCACTGCGATTGAGACGACCCCAATGGCGAAGAACACGGTCCCGAAGAAATACAGGATGCCGGCGAAGCCAAAGGCTGCCGTCTTGCTAATTCCTTCGCCGACTTCAAAGGCGCTCTCGCCAAGTTGGAGCAGCCTTTCCTTAGCACTCGGCCCCTTCGGCGAATTCGTCGGCTCGGGCTTCGGCTTGGGCGGATCCGGAGGCTTGGGAGGATCACCCTCGCCACCCTTGTTGTCTTTGCTCTTTTCCGCCCCTTTCTTAGGCGGGACTTCCTTGGATGGCCCAGCGGATCCAGAACTCGGATCCATTGAGAACCCCTTGGGCGGCTTGAAATCCTTCCCGGATGGTAGCTTGCCCGTCTTTTTGTACTTGTCCATCTCTCCGATATTCATCGCCTTTTTCCCCTTTCTGAGGGCTAATTGACAATACTGAATGAACACGTTGGGATTCAACACCAACGTTCCATTGTACACCAAAAAGACGATTTTGTCAATCGCCTTTAGGGTCAACCAATTTTTCTAAAAAGCACTATTTCAGGTTCTCACTGAGACTGCCGTAATTTTTGATTGCCGGCCACATCTCCCCCGACTTTGATCTGGTTAAGCCCCCAAATATACGGGCGTCTGAATTCAGTTTCAACTTTTCCGCTAGTTCAGCCAGGTGTGCAAAAAACATGGACTCTGCATAATCGTTTAATTCAAAATTGTAGCCCACATAAAAATGGATGTTGCCTTTGTCATCGACGACACCCCTGAGGATGTCTTCCATTAGTTCGTCGCTCTGTTTGGATATCCAGCCTTCTTTCGCAAACCAAGTGGCGTGCGAATATGGCAAATTCGGTTCGGCAATATGCAGTTTTCCTTGGTACACACAAAACATCCGCCGACTTTGATGAAAGCTGTCTGTTTTTGAGTCTTCCCTTATTTTATATTTTTCTTCGAATTCATCCATAAGATTGATGCGCTCAATTACCTTTTAAATATTTTTTGGTCTTAATTGCTTCCGGCAAATACTCCTGCTCCGAACTATCTTCCAGCGGTGTATATTTGTAGCCTTTGCCGTATTGTAGTTCTTTCATGAGTTTGGTTGGCGCATTGCGAATATGCAGCGGCACCGGCAAATTACCATAGGCCTCCACATCTTTCTTGGCCGCTTCGTAGGCGAGATAGGCGGCCACGTTCTTTTTTGATTGCGCCAAATAGATTACGCATTGCGCCAAATGCACTGAGCACTCTGGCATTCCTAGTTTCTGACAAGCATCGAACACTGCGTTAGCCAACAGTAGGGCAGTGTTGTTGGCCAAGCCGATATCTTCCGAAGCAAAACGCACCAAGCGCCGCGCCACATAGACCGGGTCCTCTCCGCCTTCCAGCATGCGTGCTAGCCAATAGACCGCGGCGCTGGGATCGCCGCCCCGCATGGACTTGTGCAGCGCTGAAATAATATTGTAGTGTTCCTCGCCAGTCTTGTCATAATAGAGATGGGATTTTTGCACCACCTGCTTGATTAATTCCGGCGTCACCTTCTTGTTCTGACTCACCGCCGCTTCCAAAATGTTCAGAGCTGAGCGCGCGTCGCCATTGGCCAGTTGCGCGATCAAACCCACCGTATCTGCACTGATTGAAACCTTGAGCTTTCCGAAACCGTTTTGAGTATCAGTCAGCGCGTGAGTCAGGATCTTTTCAATTTGCACCACTTCCAATTTTTGCAAAACAAAGACGCGCGATCGCGAAAGCAAAGCTGAGATCACTTCAAAACTGGGATTTTCCGTGGTGGCCCCAATCAATGTCACTACTCCCTTCTCAACTGCTGGCAACAATGCATCCTGTTGAGCCTTGCTCCAACGATGGATTTCATCAATAAAGAGAATGGTTTTTTTGTCGCCTTCCTGATTCTGCTTGGCCCGCGCAATGACCGCTAGCAAATCTTTTTTGCCGCTCGTCACTCCCGAAAGCGCCACAAACTCCGCGTTGGTTTCGTGGGCAATAATGGAAGCCAGGGTGGTTTTACCAGATCCGGGCGGTCCCCAGAAGATCAATGAGGGAATTTGATCTTGGGCGATTGCCTCTCGGAGAAAGGTTCCATTTCCCACTACCGTTTCCTGACCAAAAAAATCGGCTAGCGTTTGAGGACGCATCCGATCGGCTAGCGGCGATGTTACTTTAGTTTGAGACATAATAGTTTTGACCAAACAACCGCCCTTGAAATGAGTGCGGTTTCAAAGAACAATCCAACTTGCGATGACATTAGTTCGATCCGGTATCACCGCCAATCTGAACTGAATCAGGGGAAATTTCCGGTTCACTGGTTCCCTCCTCCTGAGATTTATAAAGCGTGTTATTCCCCTCTTCTTGATCAACGCCCCAACGAATATTTTCTTGAGGTTTCAACTTAGTGGACGTAGTATTTGTTCTCATTAATTGACCTCGCAACAAAAAAATTGCCACCGCCACGACGCCAATGATAATTGCAATGAGCGCAATGGCACTCGGCGGCACAGCCTCAGTCTTGCCACTACCCTCCTTGGTTGATCCACTTTTTTGATTATTTGCCTCAGCCATAACCCATAATCTTTAGTGACTAATTTATTTTTATTATAGCACATTGTCGTGTCCCTGACTCTATCCATTGACATTTTTATTTTTATGTGGGATATTATTTTGAGGCTCTTTCCATCAACCTAAGGGGGTGATCAAGCATAGACAAGCAAGTTTCGAACAAAGAAACTGGTAAAACTCCGGCAAAGGAGACCGTCATGATCAGTCTCATACCCATCAGCAAGGCCAATGCGGCAGACCTGAGACGCCTCGACCTGGAGTTCCACGGCCTGATACAGAAGGTCAGCATCCGCGGCTACCCGTTCATCGGTCGCACTGGCAAGGGCACTGTGCTCGACCTCCATCAGGCCGAGGCACGTCTTCGCCAGTTGGCCACGCGTTCCTCCGAGGAGCGGGCGCAGGACATCCGGAACATCGAGACCTGGCGTCGGCAGAACCGCGACCGGCTCCGCGCCCAGAAAGACGAGGAGATCCTTCAACAGCGTGAGGGTGTGATCAGCTGTTGCGCCACCACCCTCGACGAGGAGTCAGGCGAGGAGGGTCCTTGCACCAACTTCGTCTCGCGCCAGCGAGCCGAACGATTGATCAAGGAGGGACGCATGGTCACCTGCCTCAAGTGCGGCCAGCGCCTGGCCGAGGAAAGTGCGCCCCGCCTCTTCGACGGCGACCCCGACTGGCAGTGCAAGTAGCCTTTCGTAGGGGGCGTGGTGATTCTGGGAACCTCAGATCGCCACGCCCCACCCCAACTTTTCCAATGGAGCATTAGCTCTTTTTTTGTTGCTTTCGTCTGCGAAGCATGAGCGGAGACAAAAGTAACATTTTTTTATCTCCCCCGAATGGGCTATACTGGGTGCATATGCTTTTGCTCGACACACCCGTAAAATCACTTTCCCGTCTCATGCCCAAATATGTCAGCCTCTTGGAAAAGTTGGGCATTTTGACGTTGGGGGACATGCTGCGCCACATACCTTTTCGTTATGAAGACTATTCCCAAATCTCCACTATTGATTCGGTGACGATTGGCGAAGTCTCCACCATCATCGGCGAAATTGTAAAACTCAAAACTATCCGCGCCTGGAAAAAGAAAATGTTCATCACGGAAGCGTTCCTCGAAGACGAGTCGGGTTCTATCCGCGCCACTTGGTTCAACCAACCCTTTCTCATGAACACGTTAGCCGAAGGCAAAGAAATTCGCGTTAGCGGCAAAATTTCCTCCGGAAAATCCGGCATCTATTTTTCCAATCCAGCTTGGGAATTTTCCCGACGCGAACCTACCAACACTGGTCGCCTGGTACCCGTCTATCCGGAAACGGATGGCCTCTCTTCCAAATGGCTCCGCTGGCAATTGCAAAACATCTTTCAGGCTGACGTCCGATTTGATGATCCTTTGCCAGAAACCATCCTGCAAAAACTCAAGTTGCCACCGCTCGAGAAAGCCCTGCGTTTCATTCATTTTCCGGAAACCGAAAATCAATACCTCTTGGCCCGTAAACGCTTCGCCTTCGAAGAAATGTTTTTGTTGCAACTGCGTTCCATCCAAATGAAATCGCGCTGGCAGCAAGAACATTCCGTATCGATTCATTTCGACGAATCGCTCATCAAACAGTTTACCATTGCGCTACCCTTTACTCTCACCAATGCCCAGCGCAAAGCGGCTTTCCAGATTTTGAAGGATCTGGAAAAAAATCACCCCATGAATCGACTGCTCAATGGTGACGTAGGCTCAGGCAAAACTATTGTGGCCGCTATCGCTTCCCTCCAAGCCGCTGCAGCCGGATTTCAAGTGGCCATCATGGCTCCCACCGAAGTATTGGCGAGGCAACATTTTCTGACCTTTTCGGAACTGCTAAAAAACCACGCCCTAACTATCGCGCTGCTAACCAATGCTTATCAAGAAAAAAATGAACCGCAAACCACAGGCCATAAGTCACAAACAATAATCAAAGAAACAAAATCGGCACAAAAGACCAACCTTTTGACGGACATATCATCTGGTGAAATAAATTTGGTTATAGGCACTCACGCCCTGATTCAAAAGAGCGTCAAATTCAAAAATTTGGCTCTTATTATCGTAGACGAACAGCATCGTTTCGGGGTGACTCAGCGTGCCTATTTACAACAGGAAATTACCAGCATTAACGATGGTTTGCCAGGAAAGATTCCTCACTTTCTAACCATGACGGCTACCCCCATCCCCCGCACTCTTTCGCTGGCCTATTTTGGCAACCTCGATCTTTCGCTTTTGGACGAAATGCCCAAAAACCGCAAACCGATTATTACTGAAATAATATCTCCCGGGCGGCGCGAAAAAATCTATGATTTTATCCGCCAAGAAATACACGCTGGTCGCCAAGTTTTTGTCATCCTGCCCCTGGTTGAAGAATCGAAGGTCCTGACTGAAGTTAAAGCCGCCACCCGAGAATTTGAGCGTCTGTCCAAAACTATCTTTCCCAATCTGAACATTGGGCTAGTTCATGGCAAGCTAAAATCGACCGAGAAAGAAAAAGCCATGTGGGACTTCGCCAACCAAAAAACCGATATCCTGGTCGCCACGGCGGTGGTTGAAGTCGGCATCGACATCCCGAATGCCTCCGTTATGATTATTGAAGACGCGGATCGTTTCGGCTTGTCACAACTCCACCAGTTCCGCGGGCGCATTGGTCGTGGCCAGCACCAGTCATATTGTTTTCTATTCACCTCCGCCAGTGGTTCCGCCTCCACCGCCCGACTCAAAGCGCTCGTGGAAAGTGAGAACGGGTTTAAGATTGCCGAAAAAGATCTGGAACTACGCGGACCAGGTGAATTTTTTGGCACCCGCCAATCGGGCCTGCCGGATATTGCCATGGAGAACCTGACCAATGTGAAACTCATCACCTTGGCTCATGAAGAAGCCCAACAATTATTGAGCCGTGATCCTCGGTTGAAAAAGCACCCGCTTTTAGCCAAGAGAATCCGCACTCTGGAAATTAATGTTCACCAAGAATAACTCCGGGATATTGTACTAGGAGTTGAATTCGGACGGCACAACCTTCGCTTCTTCTCTGAAGAAGTCGATTGCCTCGGTCACTGCCTGATCGACTGGTGGCATGTTTTTTCCTTGTTGAAACTCTTCCTCAGAATTTTCCTCCAAAAATACTTCCGGCCCTACTGGTAGGTTTATTTTTACTTCGCGCAGCGGTTTCTGTTTTGGATCCGCAGCCCGTCTCATCAGATTGCGCGCGACCCAATCATAGGTGCCGCGAAACTTTTTTTGATTTCTCAGTATTTCTTCGCGGTAAGCTTCCACTCGCAGTGATTGCAAAAAGGCGTCCTGGAAAAGTTTTTTCAGATTGGGACGCTCGGCCTTGAATTCATCCATGACTAGAATCTCCGCCAACGTCAGTTCTTTTCGCCTTTGGCCAATACCCAGCTGCAGGCGGCGGTTGATTTCATCAATCATAACTTCTGTCTTTTCTCGCAACTCACCCTTCAAACGCTGAACGATAATTCTTTTCGCATTCCGATAATCTTCCGTAACCTCAATCAACTCAATCACGGCCACTGCGTAATCCAAATCCACCTCCCTAGTTCTCTCTAGCTCCTCAGCTTTAGCAATCGCTTCTTCGATGTTTGAATCTGGTTCTCTTTCCGAAACAACCACTGGCTCTTCAACTATCTCGGGACTAGGTTCCATCGTGGCCGATTTGTCCGCCAAGGATTCTTCGACTACCCCGACCCCACTCCCGCCAACAACCCCCAGATCATCGTCATCCGGCAACATTTCAATGCCCGCCACTTCAGCCTCGTGCGATTCTCTGAGCAATCGCTCGGCCTCGGCCACCACCTCACGTTGGGCCTTTTTAAGCGGTTCTCTCCTTAATTGGGATTTCTTTTTATCTGCACCCACCGCGCCGCCTGAAACTGATGGAACCTCTGCATGACTCGACATAAGCAATAAAGTTAAAAAATTCTGGCTGGTCCTGATTTGCCAGTCGACCATATTATATAATAGAATAAGGATAATTAACAAATTGCTTTAGGACATCAAAAAGGTACCTAACGTCAAAATAATTTTCTTTAATTAATAGCGCTATGCAATTGAATCCGGGCATTTTCAAAAAGTATGATTTGCGGGGAACTTATCCCAAAGAGTTAACTGACGCCATGGCCTACGAGGTTGGCAGGGGCTTTGCCAAATATGTGAATTCGAAGACGATTATGATTGGCTACGACGCGCGAACCTCTTCCCCGGCCCTAAAAGAATCTCTGATCAAAGGAATAACAGATCAGGGTGTGGATGTGATTGATATTGGTCTTTGCAGCACCTCTTGCTTCTATTTCACTTTGGCAGAGTCCGGCTTGGAAGGAGGAATTATGGTAACCGCTTCACATGCTCCCAAGGAATTTAATGGATTCAAACCGATGCTCAAGGATGCTACGCCGTTAACGAAGGAGCAGGTTTTGGATTTTAAAAAGGCTACTCTGGAGAACCAATCTCCGATTATTGAAGTTACGGGCAAAATAACAACGACAGATCCAACGGAAAACTATATTGCAACTATCCGAAAATCAATTAAAGAAAAAATCAAACCGCTAAAAGTCGTGATGGACTCCGGGAATGGAACAGCGGGATTATATATAGACGGGGTCTTTGCAGATACCGGATTATCAGTTATATCAATCTTCGCCGAACCAGATGGAAATTTCCCCAATCACGAGACTAACCCCAGAATACCCGAAAACAGAATCAAGCTGAAAGAAAGGATCATCCAAGAAAAAGCGGACTTGGGATTTATGTTTGACGGGGATGCCGACAGGCTATATGTGCTCGACCGTAACGGCGATGTTATCGATCCAAGTCTGGTACTGGCTATCATCTCTGAATATCTGATTAAAAAATCATCAAAAAAGAAAGTTGTTATTGAGGTCAGAACATCCCGGGTACTAAGTGATTGGGTTAAGCAGGCCGGCGGAGAAACAATAATCTCAACCTGCTGGACCATCCCCATCAAGTTAGAAATGAAAGCCAATCCGGAAGTCGCTTTTGGAGGTGAAACTTCGGGACATTATATGTTTCGCGAGATGCACGAATCAGATGATGCAGTTTTCGGAGCATTAACTTTCCTACAGGCCATCAGTATCAAGGAGGAACCATTAGATACGATCGTGGAGAATTTCAAAGACCATTATTTTGTGATGGAAGAGAAAAATTTCAAGCTTGATGATAGAAATAAAATCAATCCGGTGCTAGACTCCTTGAAAGCAACCTATTCTGCGTTAGGAGGAGAAATCAAAGAAATTGATGGCTTGAGCGTAATTTTCCCCGATTGGTGGTTCAACTTACGCGCTTCGGAAACCGAGCCATATTTGAGACTCAATTTTGAAGCCAACTCAAAAGAAGTCTATGATAACGAAAAATTAAGGCTAATCGAAACCATAGAGAAGTTGCAGTAGGCTAGGAAAAAATAAAGCGGAAAGCTACTGAACTAACTTAGCTATTCTCACTAGAGCACTTTCAGCTAAATTCTGGGCTTTTTGCAAGGTGTCCGACTCTACATAGACTCTTATTTCCGGCGCATTCCCAGATGGCCGAATATGCACAATTTCCTCGTTAACTAAAAACATCCGGGCGCCGTCGGTAAAATCAAACTTACGCACTTTCGCTGGCAGACCAAATAATTTTACGGCCAATTTTTCGGCTGCCGAGTCTTGTTTGGCCAGTTTAAACAACAGCCTGGCGCTCGTTTCAGTTGGAATTCCTTTTATACTGGCGCTGTAGACGAAACGCTGCGGAAATAATTTAACCAATTCAGACAGGGTCGAATTATTTTCTCCGGCCAGCGCTAGAGCGCTAAGAATAGGCAGCATAGAGTCTCGGGTAGGCAAAGCCTTGAGTGCACGACCATTTAGTTTTAAATTTTTCTGAGTGAGATATCCCCCATTGGCTTCGTAGGAAGCTACCCTCTTGTAACCTCTTTTTTGATCTTTTTGCATTGCCTCAATTACATAGGGCGATCCGATTCTAGTTCTATTTATTCTTCGGAATTTTCCACTTCTTTCCAGGGCAGTATTGCAACTAGCACTGACCGATACAGAGTCAGCCTTCAAATATGAAGAACAGATTATGCCTAGAAAATCGCCACGAATGAAATTTCCGGTTTCATCAAACAACATCGGCCGATCGCTGTCGCCGTCAGCCGAAACAATCGCATCAGGCCTATATTTTTTGGACCATAACTGAGCACTCTCAAGATCAGTGCTGCGCATTGCTTCTGTATCGATAGGAACGAACTTTTTCGAACGTCCAACTGGAATTACCGTTGCACCAAGTTTTCTGAATATCTCAACCGCCAGATCGCGAATTACTGCCGAATGTTGATAAATAACTATTTTTTTGTTTTTTAAGAAATTGGGTTTGAAAAATTTGAGATATCTTTCAACATACTCCCGCTGCGCTATCCAATTTGTCTCTGGCAGCCCAAACGATTTTACGAATGATCCTCTTTTATCGAATAGCTGCGCTGTATCACTATCAGCCGCGATTTTTTTGTAATATTCTGTAATAGACTGCTCGTCTTTTTTGAGTATTTCGCCCGTTGGCAAGTTGAATTTTATCCCATTTCTATCATAGGGAATGTGGCTTCCAGTGACCATAATACTAGGAATGCGTCGCCTGAAACCATACAAAGAGACTGCCGGAGTTGGAATTATGCCGCAGTAATCAACTCGGAATCCGAAATCATCTATAGCCCTTGTAGTTGCCACTAGGATTCTTTTAGTGCTGGGGCGGAAATCACCCGCAACTGCAACCGCATTGTTTTTTTTGACTAGCTTTTTATCTGAAAGATATCTCAGAAAAGCGAGAGTGTAAAAATAACATTCCTGATCCGTTAACTCATCGACTAATCCTCGCAATCCACTAGTGCCAAACTTCAGCATATGTATAGCAGACTATCGAAAGTCTTTTTAGTTTAATTCAATATCAATATGCCGGACTTCCGGCAGCTCTTTTTGAATTTTCTTCTCAATCTCATCGATGGTGCTGCCCATAACCCGCGCTACCCGATCCACATTCCAGGAGAGAAATCGCAAAAATTCAGCGTAGTCATCCCGCAGTAATTCATATTCTTCTTTGATGTCTTCTGATTTGTATAATCTTGTCATCAGGGCCGTGCCGTTAAATTCGATCTCGCATTTCACCTGATAAACTCCGACGTCCAGCACGGTCGACTTGAAATCAATCACCCGCTCAATGGCCGGCTCAGCCTCCATGATTTCCACAATCCGCCGCCGCATTTCAGGTGGTATATTGCGCTTGATTAAGAACGACCGATTTTTGGCAATCAGGATGACCGCCACCACCCCCAACATCACCCCAATAATCACTGAACCGATAGCGTCCCAGTAATGGCTGCCAGTCAGATAAGTCATCATCACGCTGCCGAGGGCCACCAGCACGCCCAGCACCGCCACACTGTCTTCGTAGATTACCGCAATGGTGGTTGGATCGCCGTGCTGCAACAGCCAAGCAAATTTTCTGCCGTGGCCCCGCCGCCGCAATTCACGGACCGCCATCGCTAGCGTAATGCTTTCAATCGCGAACGAGGTAAGCAAAATCCCAAAAATAATCGGCGTGATATGTACCGTCTCTGGATGCAAGAGTGAAGTGATACCGCGATAGACTGTCACCCCGGCTCCCAAAAAGAAGATTCCGCAAGCTGAGATTAGCGCCCAGAGAAATCGTTCCTGACCATAACCATAAGAGAATTCGTCATCCGCTTTTTTGGTGGAACGCTGCAAGCCCACCATCAGCAAGCCTTGGTTCAAAGTGTCCGCCACACTATGCACGGCTTCGGAAAACAGGGCCACGGAGCCTGACATAAAAAAGCCCACAAATTTTATGAGCGTGATGAAAGCATTGCCGGCGATGGCCAGCG
>SCTJ01000063.1 GCA_004297805.1 Patescibacteria group bacterium
TACGGGCGGATCAATCCGTCAGCCGGCAGCCTTTTGTGGTATCGTGGGACTGAAACCGACCTATGGTCGAGTGTCGCGCTATGGAGCGTTAGCGATGGCTTCCAGTTTGGATCAAATCGGCCCGTTGGGACAGACAGTTGAAGATGTGGCCATTGTACTCTCACGGATTGCTGGTGAAGACAAAATGGATGCGACCGCCACTCCCAGTGTGGACAAGCGTTATGAGGATTATTTAACAGGTGACATTCGTGGCAAAAAGATTGGAGTGCCTCAGGAATATTTTGGTGAGGGACTGGATCCGCGAGTTCGCAAGTTGACTGAGCAGGCAATCGAAAAGTTCAAACAACTGGGAGCGGAAATTAGGCCGGTAAGTCTGCCGAACAGCCAGTATGCTTTGCCGACCTACTATATTTTGATGCCATCTGAGGTTAGTTCCAATCTGGCTCGTTTCGACGGAATAAAATACGGACTCAGCGTGGATGATCAGCGTGACTCGGGGATAGCTGTTCCGGGATTGCCGAAAAAATTATTGGAAACCTATTTGGATACGCGAGCGGCAGGCTTTGGTCCGGAAGTGAAGCGTCGCATCATGTTGGGAACCTACACTTTGTCAGCGGGCTATTATGACGCCTATTATAAAAAAGCCCAACAGGTGCGCCGGCTGCTCAAAAAGGATTTTGAAGAGGTGTTTGAGGGCGGTATAGATTTTATTTTTTCACCCACGGCTCCCGAGGTGGCTTTCAAGTTCGGTGCCAAGACCGATGATCCATTGAAAATGTATCTCTCTGATGTCTATACAGTAACGGCTAATCTGGTTGGAACTCCAGCGATCTCGTTCCCCATCGGCACAATTACTGAAGATGGAAAAAATTTGCCGGTGGGTGGCCAGTTAACTGCCAAGTGGTTTGATGAAGAGGGATTGCTAAATGCAGCGCACACATTTGAGGTCTCATAATATAGGGATGAAGATTATATGGGAGGATTAGATTTATTGCTAAGCGGGGCGTGGAAAGTATTCCTGGGATTCTATGAATCACCCTGGGTCTTGGCGATCAAGATTTTTCTGGGCATCTATCTGGCAGTTGTCCTGATGGATATTATTTTACTTTTGATTCAGCGGGGAATCGGCGGGGATTACCAGATGGTTACGCGAGGCATGAAAATCCCAGCGGTGACAGCGAGTGCCATGCAAAAGCGTTGGAAAAAGATTACCGATCGGCTGCATAGCGGCAGCCAATCGCAATATAAGGTGGCGGTTCTGGAAGCCGATACGGTGGTGGATGAGATTTTGAAAGGCATTGGCTATAAAGGGGCCAATATGGGCGAACGCCTGGATAATATTGATCCGGAACATCTGGAAACTCAGCCGGAGCTTAAGGCGGCGCACCAAGTCAGGAACCGTATTGTCTATGAATCTGATTTCCAAATCGACCAGAAAACCGCGGCTGAGACGGTGAAAGTTTTTGAGGAAACTTTGCACAGATTGGAGTATTTATAGCCAAAATTAGGCTCAATAACTTGACAAAATAGCATATCCTGCTAGAATTGTTCCGCGGGATGGAGCAGTCTGGCAGCTCGCGTGGCTCATAACCACGAGGTCGCAGGTTCAAATCCTGCTCCCGCAACAAGTGCTTGCAAAATGCCCAAAAAATAGCACTGAAGTCCCGCCACGCCGGGATTTTTGTGTGTTTGGGGTTGCCCGATTGAAACCCTTGCGGTATAGTATTGCTAGCTGTACAATGGCGGGGTGGTTCAAATTCGCCCTGCAGTGTTTTGTTTGCCAGGGTAGCTCAGTTGGTTAGAGCACGGGACTCATAAGCCCGGGGTCGAGAGTTCGAATCTCTCCCCTGGTACTTGAAAAATTTATTGGGGGCGTAGCTCAGTTGGTTACCCGCCCGTACCGAACGTCGGTACGTTCGGGCGGGGAGCGACTGCCTGTCACTCATATGTACGTCGTTTATGTTTTACAGGATGGGAAAGGTAAGTTTTACAAGGGATTAACAAACAATATTCATAGGAGACTTGCGGAACATAGACGCGGTAAAACGATTACAACTAGCAGAATGACGGGTTTGGATGTTGTTTATATGGAGGAATATAAAGAATTTGATGAAGCAAGAAAAAGAGAGATTTATCTAAAAAAAGCAGCTGGAAGAAGATTTTTGAAAAATAAAGTAAATTAAATTGGGGGCGTAGCTCAGTTGGTTAGAGCGACTGCCTGTCACGCAGTAGGTCACCGGTTCGAGTCCGGCCGTCCCCGCCAAAACCCCGCCTTCTGGCGGTTTTTTTATTTTTATCTGGATTAGGTAGGCCGGACGAGAACAGGAAAGGGGTCGGGAAAACGTGAGTTTTCCCGCGGTGGAAGGATTGAAACCGCTAGGTTTCAAAGAGTCCCGAAGGGACGAGTGAGATCGTCCGGCCGTCCCCGCCAAAACCCCGCCTTCTGGCGGTTTTTTTATTTTTTTAGTGCTATAATTAAAATATAGCTAGTAATAAGGAATTAGATAATATGGGAAAGCTTTCATCATTTGAGAGAGTTGTGGGACGGGCATCTGAAGCCGACAAAGAAGAAGTTTTACAGGAAGCGAAAGCGCGTTTTAACAATCAAGAATTTAGGGATCTGCAAGGAAAGGAAAGGCCCAAGACGCCAGAAGATCTGCAAATTATTGATTTGGCTAACCAAGTAACGAATGGTTTACGGCGAGAGTATGGCCTAGGTAATTTTGATATTCCTTCCCAGAACATACATATAATTAATAAGGAAGACTGGCCGAATGACAAAGAAGGTGCTTTTTTCACGCCAATGTTGCAGACTATTGGAGCGGTTGAACAACCATCAAGGCTCGTGCTGATGAAAAATATTATTCATGAGATGCTCCATTTTAAATCATATGGAGCCTTACAGTTTGTGCACGGTGATGAGGCTCGGGTGGATCAATATCGGGGTGGATTAACCGTACATACGCGGGACGGGGAAAATGTTTACTTTACCGACCTCGATGAAGCAGTTACAGAAGAATTGACAAGGCAGCTACTCAAGCAAGTTGCTGGCGATTCCCTGCTTGTCCAAGAAATAAAGGAAACTCAGCGAGTAATGCGGGAAAATCCGGATGCAATCACGGGCACAGGTGAGCTGCTCTTTGGCGAAGAGACTTATTATGCCGAGATTGACAATCAGTCGGAGGTGATAACAACCGAAAGCTTTACGAGAACGAAAGAAAGGGCAATCCTGAATACCTTGATGAATAAGATTCTTGAATTTAATGGGCAAGAATTTAAGGATCGGGAAGCTGTTTTTGCGGTCTTTGTGAAGGCTATGCTGACCGGCAATATTCTTCCATTGGGGAGGCTAATCGATATGACCTTCGGCGGCGGAACCTTCAAACAGATAGGAGAATTGGATAAAAATATTGAAAAGCAAAGGCAATATGTCGAGTCATTATAGGGACAATAACGAGCTGCTATTTGTGGCTTGTATTAGTCTTTTTATGACCATACAGGCGCGTCAGATCATCCTTGCCTGATTACTGTTCCGGGTGTATAATGTGACCAGGAAACATAAGCACAAATACAACTCATGACGCTCAAGGCGTATCTTTGGGGGCTCAAATTTGCGACCCTGCTTTCGTTCGTTGCTCTGTTATCGGTCGTTTGGTTTTTTGACCCATATCGTGAGGGGTGGATTGGCCTTGTGTTGTTTTACCTCAGCGTTCTGTTCTTCTTTTCTGGAATTTTTGCGACTATGCTGACGGCTGGCCGGAGGCGGGCGGCGGAAAGCGAAGAGGTGCTGTTTATTAATGTGGGCATGAGTTTTCGCCAGGGGGTACTATTAGCCCTGCTGGTAGTGGCGTTACTGTTGCTCCAAAGTTTTCGAGTGCTGGTTTGGTGGGATGGGTTATTGGTGGTAGCGGGAATTTTATTAGCAGAACTTTATTTTTTGACCAGATAAGATCGTAAAGCATAATCCGAATATCTTTTACAAGACTGTATGCCTAAAGATTCAGTGACCAATAGCCAAGGAGAATATGGCGCCAAGTCGATCCAGGTGCTGGAAGGTTTGGATCCGGTACGCAAGCGCCCGGGTATGTATATCGGTGGCACATCCCTTGAAGGATTGCATCATCTCATTTGGGAAGTGGTCAACAATTCGATCGATGAGGCCATGGCCGGTTATTGCACCAACGTCTTGGTGCGCCTCTTGCCTGACAATATCATCGAGATTTCAGACAATGGTCGCGGTATTCCGGTAGAAAAACATCCGCAAACCAAGAAATCAACGCTGGAAACGGTATTGACCATCCTGCACGCCGGAGGAAAGTTCGGCGGTGAGGCCTATAAAGTCTCTGGCGGATTGCATGGCGTGGGCGTGTCAGTCGTGAATGCGCTATCGGCGTGGACCAAAGCTGAAGTGCGGATCGAAGGCAAAATATGGGTGCAAGAATACAAGCGGGGCAAGCCACTCTTTCAAGTGAAGTCAATTGGCAAAGCCAAAGATACCGGGACCACTATTTCTTTTCAAGCGGATCCAGAAATTTTCCCCGAGATCAAATACAGTTGGAGCAAAATCTTGGAGTATGTTAGGCAGCAAGCCTATCTAACTAAGGGAGTAAAGATTACAGTCGAGGACCGGCGTGAACTGTTGAAAAAGGGAGACGAGCACAAAATGCGTAGCTACGGATTCTTTTTTGACGGTGGCATTATTTCTTATGTGAAATTTTTGAATCGGGGCAAAGTTGTGAAGAACGAAATGCCTTTTTATATTGAGAAGGCTGTGGAGGATGTGCATGTAGAAGTTTCGATGCAATACACGGATGGCTACAAAGAACATTTGTTTTCTTTTGCGAATAATATCTACAATCCTGATGGCGGGACGCACGTGACCGGATTCAAAATGTCCCTGACCCGAGTATTAAACGACTACGCCAAAAAAAATAATTTTCTCAAGGAAAAAGACGGTTCGTTTACTTCGGAAGATACAAGCGAAGGCATGACTGCCGTGGTGAGCGTGAAGCTGCGTAACCCACAGTTTGAAGGTCAGACTAAGGCTAAACTGGGGAACAGCGAGGTGCGCGGTATTGTGGCTAGCGTTACCGCCGAAGGCTTATCAGAATATTTGGAAAAACATCCGAACAATGCTAAGGCCATGATGGAAAAGCTGCTCTTGACCGCGCGGGCGCGGTTGGCGGCTCGGGCGGCCAAAGACGCAGTGCTGCGCAAGGGTGCCTTGGAGGGGATGACGCTGCCAGGCAAGTTGGCAGATTGCACCACCCGCGATGCGGCTCGGAGCGAACTTTACATTGTGGAGGGAGACAGTGCTGGTGGTAGTGCCAAACAAGGTCGCGATCGAATGTTTCAAGCCATCTTGCCACTCCGCGGTAAATTAGTGAATGTGGAAAAGACAAGCTTGGATAAGGTGGTGAAATCAGACACACTGAAGCCAATCATCATTGCCTTGGGTGCCGGGATTGGCGAGACCTTCGATTTGTCAAAACTACGCTATGGGAAAATTATTATCATGGCAGATGCCGATGTTGATGGATCACACATTCGTACGTTGCTGCTGACTTTCTTTTATCGTTACTTCGAACCATTAGTACGAGCCGGGCATATCTATATTGCTCAACCGCCACTCTATCAAATCAAGAAGGGCAAAGAAGTGCAGTACGTCTTTACCGAAGAAGAGAAGAATAGGGCAGTCGAAAAGATTAAAGCCCAAGTTACTGATAATCGGAAACAATCCAAGGCCAAAGCTAAAGCAGAGAAGGCTAGCCAAGAGGTAGCGGTTGAGCTGTCTGAGGAATTGGCTGAAGATGAAGGCGGCGAGAAAATTGCAGGTATCAACATCCAACGCTACAAAGGTTTGGGAGAAATGAATCCCGAGCAGCTGTGGGAAACAACTATGAATCCGGAGTCGCGCTTGATGATGCAGGTCACTATTGAAAACGCGGAAGAAGCCGATCGAATCTTTGATATTCTCATGGGCTCTGATGTTGAGCCCCGTAAACGCTTTATTCAGACGCACGCCAAAAGCGTGAAAAACCTGGATGTTTAGCAATTTTATCCGACGCCATTTTTGCTAGTGAAACGCTTCCTTGATGGAGCCGATAAGACGTCTCTAGGTCCAGTCTTTGGCGAGACAAATTTTTGGAAGCGGAGTATACTAGGGCTAGATATTCAAAACAAGAGTTGATGATTAATCAATCGAAAATTTTTGCTTTTCCTTTTCTAGCCTTGTCGCTGATTGCTTTCTTGGGGATCGTTCCGGTCTGGACAAGTGCAGGCATGACCAGCACTTCCTTCAAAATCGACTCAGATGTGGTTGGTTCATGGGGAGCTCCGAGCGAT
>SCTJ01000149.1 GCA_004297805.1 Patescibacteria group bacterium
TGCAAAGTACCGGTTACGTTCGGCGGTGGGAGCACAATTGTATAAGGCTCACCCTTTAAATTATCGGGATTAAAAAAACCGCTATCCAGCCATTGCTGGTAGATTTTTTCTTCAACTTTGCTGTGGTCGTAGGCTTTTTCTAGTTCCATAAAAAAATAAAAACACTCTAAAGAGAGTGCTCACAAGCCCTCGCGGGCGGTACCATCGTGAATTATACTTTATAGTTTGCTGTTACGGGCAATCCCGATGAGGTCTACTTATCGTAAATGATGTTCTTCTCATGCCTCCGCCAGCTGGCGGATCCGGTGACAGCCGGAATGTAAGCTTGTATATAGTATATAGTGACAAGCAACAAGTGACAAGAGGGTGGGCGGGACCAGAAGTGTATGGTCCCGCCGCCGTGCGTCTAAGCAGCTTTGGCTATCCAACGAAAGCCGGATGGGTCACTTTGCCAGAAAACGGTTTTGCCTTTACAGTGTTCTTCACATAGTCGCTTAACAGCAGTCAGTCCTTCAGAAGGCGGATAGCAACCCCAGGTTTCGCCGCCGTGGAAAGCTGCAAACCAGCCTGTCTGGTCGGTGACGATTATATGGCCGGTCTCTTGCGCCTTTGCCGCGAGAGAAGCGAGAGCCTCTTTGCAACAGCTAAGGTCTGCTGAAGTTATGAGCTCGCCATTCGTGGTTCCTGCCGAAGCGGGAAAGATGACGTACTCGGTGTCAGCCAAAGTGCCGCGGAATTTGGGCAGCTCGTCAGGCAGTGCGAAATAGCAGGCGTCTGCCTCTAAGCGGCAGCTATATAGGGCAATGGCTAGGGTGATCATGCCACTGCCCCTGCTTTCAAAGTGCCGACCCAAGTCGCCCTGCCTTTTTCATCGCAGAGGCCTCGTTTCCAGGCCAGCTTGCGGGGATGAGCCGCCCGCATATTGCCTACGTAGGGTTCGCATTCAGCCTGTGCCAGCTCAAGACTGGCGCGTAATACTTCCCCTGCAGGTACAGCAACGCTGTAAGAAGCAGTGTCTACTGCGGTAATCGTGAACATGGTTCCTCCCTAAAATTGCGGTCTGTTAGATGATTGTAACTTGTACAAGCATCATTTCAAACAACAAAAAACCCGCTCTTTCAGCAGAGCGGGTAAAGTTCTTAGGAAAGCCTAAAAAGCCCGTTCTGCAGAAGCGGGGGAAGAGGAGGAAGAAAAGCTCACCAAAAAGTGGAGGCGAGACTTTATCATATAGCTTTAGGGCCTAATTTCATATTTAAATTTTAGATGGTTTTTTATTTTTTGTAAAATCAGTTGTCCCCCTACGCCAAAGCTTCGGGGGACAGGTCTACAGGCTTAGGTTGGAGTCAGCTTTTATGGATTTATAAGATTTAGGCTTATAGCCGTTGTGCAGCATAAAGGCGGTGGTTAAGCCTATCATTTCTGCATTGTCAGTGCATAAATTTTTTGGAGGCACAAAAAATTTAACATTTAACAATTTACAATTAACAATTAGCTCGTGCCGCAAAGCTTCGTTGGCAGCAACGCCGCCAGATAAGCTGATTGATTTTGCTTTGAATTCTTTTGC
>SCTJ01000205.1 GCA_004297805.1 Patescibacteria group bacterium
AATTATGTTTTTAATAGTACCAATACAGTAATTCATTCCTAAGGCATAATCAGAATTTGGTCAATTAATATAGTTTTGAAGCATTTTGTGCTGCATATTCCAATCTAGTCAACCTGTATTGAATAACAGTTCGATAAACACCTTCAATTAAATAATGGTCACTTAATTCGCCTTCTTTGATCATTTGGTTATTGAACATTACTTTTCCCGATGCTTCATTCTCGGGATAATGTGTAGCGTAAATTTTATGGAGTTGCAATTCCTCAAATCCAAATTTTAGGATTGCTGATGTAGCCTCTGTGGCAATTCCTTTACCCCAAAAAAGTTCGGCGACCCAGTAACCAAATTGAGCATGGTTATTAACTTTATCTAAATGCAATCCAATCTCTCCAATAAGCTCATCATTTTCTTTTAATGTAATGGCAAAAATATATCGCTCTTTATTTTTAAACCCTTGTGATGCAAAATTTAACCTGTAAATAGCATCTTCTTCTGTATAAGGAAAAGGGATATTAAAAATCTGGTCGGATATTTTTTTATTATTGCAATACTTTACCAATGATGGCAGGTCGGTCATCAAAATTTTTCTTAATTTCAGCTTATTGGTAACTAATTCTGGAAAATCTCTCATCAATAATGATTATTCAACTTCTTTTTCTTTCTCAAATTTAATTTATCTCCTTGCTTAATAATGCTACCAAACCACATATTATTTTTTCTCATCAACGATTTCATTTTCATTCCATATTGCTGGGCTATAGAATAAAATGTGTCACCAGATTTTACCTCATGCACTTTGTATGCAGGTTCTGCCGAACTTCTTTTCGGCTCCAGGAAAATAAGCTCCCCTTCGTACAATGCATCTCCAGGGCCAATTTCATTATACCTTTCCAATTGCCTTACCTTTAACTCAAATGCCAGAGCCAGATCATTTTTAGTCTGACCCTTTTTTACTTTAATCGCTTTGAGGCCATTTATATAAACCAAATTCCCTTTGTCGATGTTCGAATTAACAGAA
>SCTJ01000064.1 GCA_004297805.1 Patescibacteria group bacterium
CAATAATGTGTTGGCCTTTCCGGGTGTGTTTCGCGGGGCCTTGGACAGTTGCACGCGTATCATTACTGACGAACACAAGTTGGCGGCGGCCAAGGCCTTGGCCGCGTTGCTGAAAAAGCCGACTCGTGTTAAAATAATCGTGCCGGCGCTCGACAAAAGGGCGATGCGAGCGGTGAGCAGTGTTTTTAAAAAACGAAAATAAAAAAACGTTCAACGTGTGTTTCATGTTCCACGTTTCATGAGCGTGCATCTATATGCGTATTCGAAAACAAAAAATAGAAATTGAGAGTCGGACCCAAATTGATTTTATGAATATTACCGACTTGGTTCAGGAGGCGGTCGACAATTCCGGGATCCGGGACGGCCAAGTGCTAGTTTATGCACCGCATACAACTATGGGGGTGGTGGTGAATCACAATGAGCCCATGTTGATTCAGGACTTTATGCGACTGCTTTACCGAATTGCGCCGATTGAAGACCAATATTCACATGACCTCTTCGAGTTGCGACGCGGTCATCGTTCCGACGGGCGCAGCAATGGGCATTCGCATTGCAAATCATTGCTGACGGGAGTCAACGTGACTATTCCAATCGAACACGGCAAGCTGATGCTAGCCGACAAACAAGCTATTTTTGCTCTAGATTTTGACGGCGCAAGAAAGCGAGATCTCTGGGTGCAAACCATCGGGCTATAATCAGGCGAAGACGTAGACTAATGTGCGTCATGCTACGTGCTCTACGCCCCGCGTTTTACAGACATGAGTCGATTGGTGAACAATTTGATTAGAACTGGGTATCTCAAATCGGATCCAATCATCGACGCTTTTTCTGAGATGCATCGACTCGAGTTTGTGCCGGAAGAATTGGAGAGCGAAGCGGAAGCCAATATTCCGCTGCCCATCGGCTATGGACAGACAATCTCACAACCACTGACAGTGGCTTTCATGTTAGAGCTACTGGATCCACAAGCAGGACAGAATATTCTGGACGTCGGCAGTGGTTCTGGCTGGACAACTGCGCTCTTGTCCTATATTGTCCGTGCGGAGGGGAAAGTTACGGCCCTGGAAGTTATTCCGGAATTATGTGAAGTTGGCAAATATAATGTCAACAAGTTCGGTTTCGTGAAAAAGGGGATAGCTGAGTTTCACTGCATTGATGGAACAGATGGCTTTGCAGCCAAAGCGCCCTATGATCGGATTCTGGTTTCAGCCATGGCTGACGACGTTCCAATAGAACTTAAAAACCAGCTCAAGGTTGGCGGTAAAATGGTCATTCCAGTGCACAATAATATTTGGTATTTGGAGCGGCGAGCAGAAGACGATTTTTACAAGGAGGAATATCCGGGCTTTGATTTTGTGCCGTTAGTGCGCGTGGCCCGGAGCTAAAATGTTTATTAGCTAGTGTTATTCAATGATTGGGAGCGGTGCGAAAAAAATGCTTTGGCTGGTGGCAGTTATCGTGGTGGTGACTGGCTTTTTGTTTTACTTCCGCAATCAAGTTTATTTTTCCCACGGCTCGGATCGCGACGGTCAGATTTTTGAAATCAAGAAAGGCGAGGGCAACGCTGAAATTGCTTCGCGTTTGCAGCAACAGGGGATTGTGTCGGGGAAAGTTTATTTTTACTATTATCTGCGGACACGCGGATTGAGCAACAAAATCCTGCCTGGCAACTATCAATTGAGCGGCGACCTGACAATTCCAGAAGTAGCCATAATTTTGACGGAGCAGAAAAATGAATTCACCAAGGTTACTTTTCCGGAGGGTTGGACCGTGCAGCAAATGGCCAATCGACTGACGGCGAATGGACTGCCGGGCGAAGATTTTTTGCAAGTGGCCAAAAATCCACCCGCGGAGCTGGTGGCCAAGTTTGATTTTTTGGCAACACTTCCCAAGGAAACAAGTCTTGAAGGTTTTCTCTTTCCGGATACCTATTTCTTTTCCAAGGAAGCCACAGGCAATGGCATTGTGCAAAAGATGCTGGACAATTTTGGTGTGAAAGTAAGCTCAAAAATTCCAGCCGGAACAAAAATATCAGAATTGATTACTCTGGCTAGTATTATCGAGGGCGAGGTGCGCTCCGAAGCTGACAAAAAAATGGTCAGTGGTATTTTCTGGAATCGTTTGGAAAACAGCCAACGGTTACAGAGTTGTGCGACGATTGCCTATGTCTTGGGCGAAAGGAAAAAACAGTATTCTTTCGAAGATACGCGCGTCGTGTCACCCTACAATACTTATTTAAACGCAGGTTTGCCGCCCGGACCCATTTCTAATCCCGGTCTAGTTTCTGTTGAAGCGGCCATGAATCCGGCGGAAACAACATTTAACTATTTTCTGAGCGATCCAGAAACTGGCCAAACAATTTTTTCCAAAACCATTGAAGAGCATAATGCTAATAAGGTAAAATACGGGCTCTAGGTTGTTCAACAACACTTCCGGATATTTTAAGAGGGCTTTCGCGTCGCGGCGCGAAAGCCCTCTTTCTTTGACTCCTTCCTTTGCAGGTCAGACTGCCACCTGCCCGACCATTTCCCAGATGTGATTGAAGCGGTGGTGGCACGAGATGGCCTCGAGGCCATCATGGATCT
Organism: Patescibacteria group bacterium; assembly: GCA_004297805.1. Taxonomy (GTDB): domain Bacteria; phylum Patescibacteriota; class Minisyncoccia; order Moranbacterales; family SCTJ01; genus SCTJ01. Next base: position 2,586 of record SCTJ01000064.1, read on the forward strand.
TGGTCATGGCCGATGGATCCGAGAACAGCGCGGTTCCAGTGGCCACGGCAGTAGCTCCGGCCAGCATCGTTTCGGCAGCCGTCCAGCCATTGTTGATGCCGCCCATACCGATGATGGGCACGCCGAGATCGGCGGTGTAGACCTGGTAGACCATCCGCACGGCCAGCGGATGGATAGCGGGACCTGACAGGCCGCCAACCAGTTTGCCAAGCAGCGGACGACGTGTCCGCACGTCGATGGCCATCCCCAGAGGCGTGTTGATGAGCGATAGAGCGTCGGCTCCGGCAGCAACGGCCGCCCGGGCGATGGCGACGATGTCGCTGGCCATGGGCGACAGCTTCACGATGAGGAACTTGTTCGGGGCGGCCTGGCGCACGCCCTGAACGACGTTGAAGGTTTTCATCGGGTCGAGTCCGAAGATGCCCCCGCCCTGTTTGATGTTGGGGCAGGAGACATTAATCTCGTAGGCCGCTACTTTGGTTTGGGCGAGATGTTCAGCCACAGTGGCATACCCTTCCACTGAATGGCCGGAGATGTTGACGACGACTGGCTTGTGGTGCTCCAGCCAACGGGGGAGTTCCAGGCTGATGAATTTGTCCACCCCTGAGTTCTCGAGGCCGATGGAGTTGAGCATGCCATTGGGGGTCTCACAGGTTCGGGGCGTGGGATTGCCGAATTGCTGATCGAGCATCACGCCCTTGCTGACGAGGGCTCCGGCCAGACTGATGTCGACCTGGCCGCATTCGATGGCCTCGACGCTGAGGCATCCGGAGGCATTCATGACCGGTCCGGAAAGCACCAGCTCGCGGCCCTGCTGGCCCTTGAGCACCGTGCTCATGTTGACGTGGCTGCTTCCCTTGGAATGATTCTGGGGAAGCGGAGTGGGGACGAGCTTGTTCCAGTCAATCCACTGAGCGTCGAAGGCTGGACCGTCCGTGCAGACGTGCCGAACGTGGCCGTGGGTTCCGAAGATCGCGCAACCCTTGCACGAGCCAACACCGCAGGCCATGATCTCCTCGAGCATGACCTCACAGTGCTGGTGGTGCTGGGCCGCAATCTCAGCCACGGCCTTGAGCATGGCCTTGGGTCCGCAGGCGATGATGAGCCGACGATAATCGCCCACCCCCGCTAGCTCTTTCTTGAGCAGGTCGGTGACCAGGCCGCTACAGCGTCCTTCTTTCTCGAGGATGGTCTTGGTCTGGCAGTTGCAGCGGCGGAAGTCCCGGGTGTCGATCAGAGAAGACCGATCTCGGCAACCGACCAACAGCGACTGCTTCTTTCTCAGGTGTCCCAGGTACTTGGCGAAGGGTAGCAGGGCCGGTGTCCCGATGCCGCCGCTCACCAACAAGTATCCGTCGTAGTGGAGACTCGGGCGAAAGGGTTGGCCGTGCGGTCCGGAGACGTTGACTTTGTCGCCCTTCTTGAGCTTGGAGTAGGCGGCCGTGTTGAGTCCCACCACCTTCAGTAGGATGGTGACGCTCCACCCGTCGTGGTCGTAGATTGAGAACGGACGGGGCATGACCGAACGGGTGGAAATGGCCAGGCCAGGATGCAAGAGCATGAACTGGCCGGGCTGGGCGTTGATGCTCCAGGCGAACTTGAGACGGAAGATGCCCGATTCTGGTCGGATCTCCCGGCACGAAATGACCTTGACTTCGGAAAACTTGTAGCGCTTCATTGCTTGTCTTCTCCTCTGTTGCCTGCGCGGTTGAATGGGAAAGCCCCCTTCGGGGGCTGTTAGATTGTTAAGTTACGCAAGGTATTTGTAGCAATTGGGGTTGGGGGTGTCAATCAAATAAAGTATTGCGAAATCAATTTTAATTTATATCGCTCGTACCTAATCATGGGCTAAATTGAAAACCGGCGGCTGGAGATGAAAAGCATCTGCCGAGCCGCCAGTTCATTTGAGACGTCGCTGCGTCGCTCAGGTGCCGTTGATCGGCACGTCCACGTGCAGGATACGTTTGGAGACGATTTCCCAGTTCGCCACCCCGAGCACTGCTCCGAGCAATCCGCCGAAGACCAAGAGTAGCGCTTTCTCGAAGAGGGTGTTGGAGGGGGAGGCCAGCCAGAGACAGATCAGGATGCCGCCGAGCGTTCCGTCCACGGCGCAGAGTATGCGCTTCTGCGAGTGGATGATCCGGAAGAGATGGACGAGGAACTGAATGGGCTTGTAGATGACGCCCTTCAGTATCAAGGGTGTCACTACCAGGAGTCCTTTGCCGACGTTGCGTGCCACCTCCGCATAGCCTCGCTTGACGGAATGATCAAAGAGGATATGCTTTCCTTTGCCTTTCAATCCCACCTCTTCCAAGACGCCTAGTGCAATAATCAAGACAGTAGTGAAGGTTGAGAAGGCAAGTACTTCCAGCACCAGCGTGAGGGCCCACGGAACAGTGTCGTCCTGCTGCAGGATGTACGCAACGGGCCAGGTGAAAGGGACTGCCACCAGTAGTCCACCATAAAAGAACGGGTGTGGCTCTGTCAGCCACTTTTTGGTTTCCTGCAGGGTATGTCTCACTTCCTGCAGGGCATGTCTCACTTTCTGCAGGACATGCTGCCACTTGATGCCCGCGCGTTGCATGGCCAGTGGGATCGCCTGCCATATTTCCCGGAGGTCATAGCTGAAGTATCCCGCGGCTGCGCCGGCGAGGATGCTGAGCCACCAGAAGGTCGGGGCACAGGCGAACGCGACAGCCAGGAAGATCATGCTGCCAATCGAGCAGGCCAGAGCAATCTTTCTCGTTTCCATCCCAAGCTCCTTTCGCAAGGTACTGTTGCTGCGTTATCCCGCAGCCGGATTTGCCAAGTCATTTTGGCTAAGGCCATTTTACTATGAATGGTTAGATTTATCCACGGCGGGGGTGATTACTTTGGGGGCTTTTTTTATTTCAAAAACTGGGCTACAATAGAAATATGCCAGAAAGGATTGTCATGTATACCGATGGCGGGTCGCGGAATAATCCGGGACCGGCGGCGGTGGGAGTGTATATTGAAACACTCCGCAAGCAATACGGACATTATATTGGGGAAAAAACTAATAACGAGGCCGAATATGAAGCGGTGATTTTTGGTTTGCAGAAAATTAAGCACCTGGTGGGAAAAGACGATGCCAAGAAAACCGAAGTAGCTGTTTATTTGGACAGTGAATTTGTGACCAAACAGCTCAAGCATGAATACAAAGTGCGCGAAGAACATATCCAGAAATTGTTTCTCGAGGTGTGGAATCTGATGCTCGACTTCAAGGAGGTTTCGTTCTATCATATTCTGAGGGACAAGAATACCGTGGCCGATGCGCTAGTGAATCAAGCCTTGGATGAGAAAGAACGGCAAGGCAGTTTACTCTAAAAATTGTAAAGTAACCTAACTATGGCAAGCGGCAAAAAACGCATTCTTTGGATAGTCGTCATTTTGACTGTTGTGGTAGGCGGTTATTTTTTGTTGCGTCCTAAAGCGCCGGTAACGGTCTATACCACTGTGGCGGTTTCGCGGGGCGATCTCAAACAGACCGTTTCGGAAACGGGAACGATCAAAACCGTCAATCAGACCGATTTGTCTTTTAAGGTCAGCGGCCGGGTGGTGAGTCTCTTGGCCGATGTGGGCGATAAAATCTCCGAAGGGCAGCTGTTGGCACGGCTTGATTTGGGCACGCTTGGTTCAGAATTGGCGCAAGCTCGGCAAGATGTGAAATATCAACACGAGACATTGGATAGTATGAAGGATAAAAAGGCCACATTCAATACTGAAGATCGAAATGCGCAAAGAGCTAGGCTCAAGTCAGCCGAAGAATCAATTGCTTCCATACAATCCAGAATCCGGGATACTTTCATGTATTCGCCGATCAACGGCACTATTCTCAAGCGCAATGTTGATCCCTATGAAACGACCGTAGCCAATAGTCCGACACCGGTTTTCACCGTTGGCGATGCCAGCAATTTGGAAATCGTGGTTAATATTCCAGAGTCGGACATCACCAAAATCAAGCTCGATCAAAATGCCGAAGTTACTTTCGATGCTCTTCCGGTTGACCAGATTTTCATGGCCAAGGTCACCAAGATCGATCCCGACTCGACAGTCATCCAGGACGTAGTGAATTATCGGGTGAAACTAAAATTAGACCAAAATAGTGACCAAATTAAACCTGGTATGACGGCTAATATCGATATCCATACGGCTGAGATTGGCAACATTCTCATGATCCCGGTCCGGGCAGTGCAGACGGAAGGGAAAGAAAAATTTGTCCAAGTTTTGGTTAATGAAAAAACCAATCAGATTGAAAGGAGAAAGATTGAGATGGGACTAGAGGGGGACGAGGGGATGGTGGAAGTGAAATCAGGGCTGAAAGTGGGTGAGAAAGTAGTGACGTTTACGGGGACGAAGTAAAATGGAACGCCAATATGTTGAGTCAAAAATCTGCACTCATTCAGGTTCAGAATTTGTGCAAAACTTATGGTATGGACGGCACCGAAACTCAAGCGGTGTGCGGGGCGTCTTTTGATATTGAACGCGGAGAATTTGTTTCAATTATGGGTCCGTCCGGTTCGGGAAAATCCACTTTGATGCAGATGCTGGGAATGCTTGACCGGCCGACGGAGGGGAGATATTTCTTTGAAGGGTTGGACACGGCGAAATTTACGGACGATGAGCTGGCTAAAATCCGTAATCAAAAGATCGGCTTTGTTTTCCAGGCGTTCAATTTGCTTCCACGGACGACCGTTTTTGAAAATGTGGAACTGCCGCTTCTCTATGACGAGAAAAAATATGCCAACAATGAAGAGCGAGTAATGAAAGCCTTGCGGGCTGTCGGGATGGAGCATCGTAAAGATTATTTTTCCAATCAGCTTTCCGGCGGGGAAAAACAAAGGGTAGCCATTGCCAGAGCTCTCATCAATGAGCCAGGTGTGATTTTTGCTGATGAGCCAACGGGTAATTTGGATTCCAAATCTGGACTCCAGGTGATGAAACTCCTGGACCAACTGAATGACGAAGGTCACACGATTATTCTGGTTACTCACGAAACGACCACAGCCGAATTTGCCAAAAGGATCATTCGAATGATGGATGGCAAGATCGTGGCGGATGAGAAAGTGAAAAATCGCGTCCGGGATATTGATGGAGACAAACTCAAATAAAATTACCGAATTAAGAATTCCTAATTCCTAATTCCTAATCAAGTCCCAACAATTAGGAATTGTAATTTAAACGCCATGCGTTTATCTGATCCGATAAAAATTTCTATCAGTAACATTAGGGCGGCGAAGTTCCGCTCCTTTTTGACGACTTTGGGGATCATTATTGGGGTGGTCTCGGTGGTGGTGGTGATGGCGATTGGGGCTGGGGCGCAAGGGCTCATCCTTGATCAAGTGAGCGCGGTGGGCTCAAATCTTGTCGGGGTGCTTCCTGGAGCATCAGAGGAAAAAGGTCCGCCGTCTACTGTCTTTGGAACAATCATTACCACTCTCAAATATAAAGATTTGCAGGCGATCCGCAATAAAAGTAACGCTCCAGAAGTGACGCATGCCTCAGGCTATGTTACCGGTTCGGCCACGGCCAAATATCAAGATGCCAGTTACATGGTGACCTATCAGGGAGTGAGTCCAGATCTGATCAATGTTGAGAATATTAAGTTGGCCGCTGGTCGCTTTTTCCTTTCAGAAGAAGAGACGAATTTGGCGCGAGTGGTAGTTTTGGGAGCGGACCGGGTTAATGATTTTTTCCCCAACGTCGATCCAATTGGCAAGGAAATTAATATCAAGAATTTTAATTTTACGGTAATCGGAACTCTAGAAAAGAAAGGCGCTTCTGGATTTTCCAACACTGACCAGGCCGTTTTTGTGCCGCTTTTCACGGCCCAGAAGTTGCTCCTGGGCATTGATCACCTCAATTTTATCCGGGCCAAAGTGGGGGATCCGCAGGATGTCCAGCGGGGAGTGGCGGATATCAAGGCCACCCTACGCGAACAGCACGGAATCAAAGATCCAGCGGATGATGACTTTACGGTCCGCGATACGGCTCAAGCCATCTCGACTCTTTCCGATATCACAAACGTTTTGAAATATTTTTTAGCTTCGATTGCGGCCATTTCACTTTTAGTGGGAGGCGTGGGGGTGATGAACATTATGCTTATCGCCGTGAATCAGCGAATCCGGGAAATTGGGCTTCGGAAAGCGGTCGGGGCGCGAAATTTTGATATCATCTGGCAGTTTTTGATTGAATCAGTCGTGATTACCCTAATGGGTGGGATTTTGGGAGTGGTGCTGGGAATTTTGATTTCCTATCTAGCCGCGCTCATTATTCGGGCTCTGGGAAATAATTGGCAATTTATTATTACCTGGCAGTCCGTGGCCTTGGCCACCTCGGTCACTTTCCTGGTTGGGATTATTTTCGGCCTTTATCCAGCCCGTAAAGCTTCACGAGTTTCACCGATGGAGGCTTTAAGATATGAATGAGTCCGACCTGCCTCGACTCGCGGCGAGCCGACGTGAGGCGGGTGGATGGGTTGAGTTACGAATAAAGCTAAATTCTTTGAGCATAATCATATGAAGGAAGAATTTTCGGGACTCCAGAAAACAACCAGAGAAAAACCAGTCCCGGGGGATGTGGCCGAGGATGAAGCAATCGCGGAATGGGAAGCGGATGTGAAGGAGATCGAAGCGATAAAGACCATTTTGTTGCGGAGGGCGGCTAAAAAGCTTGGGACCCAGGAAGGCGCCGGCTGGGTGCGACAGAGGGCGGTCGCCTTTGCTGACCAGATCAGAAAAGACCATCCGGACTGCGAAAGATACTTCGCCTATCATCTGATCGCCGGCAGTACCCCGATTCGCGAGAAATCACCCCTTCTTGGTTTGCCCGGGGATTACGACACAGAAAAATTTTTCATAGAGGCGATGGGGGAGCTTCTCGCCATGAGGGATAAATCCTAATCAAAGGATACTATGTTTCAGGAATTGCGGTTATCGGTAAAACTGGCGATCAGGAATCTTCGAACCAACATTGGGCGGACGGTTTTGACGTTGTTTGGGATTGTGATCGGCATCACTTCGGTGATTGTCATCATGTCGAGCGGTCAAGGAGTGAAGAAATACATCTTGGATCTGGTTGGAACTTTCGGCAATGATGCCATCCAGGTTGAGGTGAAAGTGCCGGCCACTGGAAAAACCTCTTCCCAGAATGCTCTTGGGCAAGCGATGGGAATCCAAATTACTACGCTCAACGAAAGGGACGCAATTACTCTCGCGAAATTGCCTAATGTGGCGGCTTTCTACAGCGCTAACTTCACCCAGGAAATTACTAGTTTTGGAAGCATCAAGAAACGGACGTTGCTTTTTGGAACCAGCGAAGATGTACCAGCAGTCGATCCAGGTGTAAAGATAGCAGAAGGAAGTTTTTTCACAGCTAGTGATGACCGCAGCTTGGCGCAGGTGGTGGTCATTGGACCGGATATCAAGCAAACTCTTTTTGGGGACGCAAATGCTGTTGGCCAGGAGATCAAGATCAAAAATAAAAATTACAAGGTCATCGGAGTCTTGGGAGCGCGGGGCGCTTTTGGCCCGGTGAACTATGACGAACTGGTCTATCTTCCGGTGAAAACGCTTCAGAAAAAAATATTGGGAATCGATTATCTTCGCAATGTATTTGTCAAAGTCAAAGATCAAAGTCTCTTGGATGTGACGGTCGCGGACATCACGGATACGCTGCGACGGAATCACGATATCACCGATCCGGACAAAGATGATTTTTCTGTGACTTCGCTCAAAGAAGTGCAAGATATCATTGGAACAGTCTTTAATACGATTAACATCCTGCTACTGGCGCTTACTTCCATTTCGCTCATTGTGGGCGGAGTGGGAATCATGAATGTGATGTATGTTTCGGTGGTGGAACGGACTTTTGAAATTGGTCTCCGGAAAGCGGTCGGGGCGAAAAGTGGTGATATTTTGAAACAGTTTCTTCTGGAGGCGATTTTTGTGACGGGGGCTGGAGGCATTGTTGGAATTATCCTGGGATTTCTGTTGCTATTTGTTTTGTCACTGGTTTTTGCTCGTCTCGGATTCAATCTATCCCTTTCGGTTACTTCCCAGTCGGTTCTGGTTGCGACCGGTTTTTCGGTCGCAGTCGGAATCATCTTCGGATATTATCCTGCCCGCAGTGCCTCGCGACTTAGTCCAATGGATGCGCTCAGAAAAGAATAAGTCAAGACGGTTAACTCTTTCTAGTGTGGCCGTTAGGTGTGGCAGGCAGGCCGGTCAGAAAAGCTTCCCAGTTGACGCCCATGGAGGCTTTGCGACGTGAATAGGTTGGAATGCTTGAAAAGTTTATTTAGGAGGCGTGATTATTAGGCAATAAATACTAGAGGCTCGCAATATTGCGCAATGGATACTTGCGTGGTACCATCCTGGAAACATTATTGGCTTGTCTTCGGCCGAACTACAGAACGCCTAGTGCGACTGCATTAATCGGTCAACAGCGGATATGGAACACGAAAAAGATTTAGTTGGAGGTGAAATAACCGAAATGGAACCAACTCCGGCTGACTCAGGCGGTCGCGGGGGTTGGATGACTTCAAATGTGTTTATTCTTTTTGTGTTCGCTTTTCTAGCCGGCTTTATTTTGAAAGCCGAAGCTGTTCGGCGTTTCACTATTGGTTTTGAGGACTATAAAATTGACGTGTCGCAGGAACGGTATGATCTTAATCGGGTAAAACAGGTAGTCGATGCCAAACAACAGGCGGCGGCAGACCAAAATCCTGCAGTTTCGGCCAGCGTCCAGGCACAGCCAGCGGACAATCAAGCGGCGGGAAATGAAGCACAACCGAGTGCTGGTGCAACTTGTGCTGACGCGGGATCAGCCAGCTGTGCTGCGGAGGCACAATAGCTAGTTAACTGTATAATTCTTAGTTTCAAATATTATGACCGAGGATCTGAATCAAAACTCAGCACCAGAATCAATAGAATCGTCCGTTGAGAGTGAGCCAACGACGCCCGAAAAAAAAATCAAGAATCTACAGGCAATAGTGATTGTCATGATCGCCTTATTTTTGGGCAGTCTGGCGGTTGATTTCGTCCAGCTCATTCGTGGCGAAGGTTTTTCCGTGGCTAAGCTCAGGCAAACGGATGCTGTGGAGACGGCCGGCAAAACCTGGGTAGCTTATTCGGAACCACTGGTGAAAGTTCAGGTCATCACTGATGATAACTGTGACACCTGCAATGCGGATGACTTACTGATGGGCTTGCGTCGGATCATGCCAACCGTCGTGGCCTCGAAAGTTCAATACAATTCTTCCGAAGGACAAAAGATGATCCAGGATTTCAAAATCAAAACTATCCCGGCCTTTGTGTTTTCACAGTCAGTTGAAAAAACAGACTTTTTTAGTAAGGCGGAAAACTTTTTTGCCAAGAAGGACAATCTCTATTATCTGAATGGCGGAGAGGTTGGTATTCCAGCAGGTAAATATGTGTCTTTGCCGAGTATTACTGGCGATGACATTTCAGTGGGCCGAACCGATGCTAAAGTGCAGCTGGTTGTGTTTTCAGATTTCCAGTGCCCATTTTGCCAAGCTTTACACGAAACCGTCAAAAAAGTGGTGGCGCAGTATGGAGATCAAATTGGTTTGACTTTCAAAAATTTGCCATTGTCGTTCCATCCACAAGCGGAAAACGCAGCTTTGGCAGGCGAGTGCGCAAATGAACAGGGAAAATTTTGGGATTATGCTAACAAGTTGTTTGCTTCGCAGAGCGATTGGGGCAATACCAAGGATACCAAAAAATTCAAACAATATGCTGTCCAGCTTAAACTGAATGCCGCTCAGTTCAACAAGTGTCTAGACGACAAGCGCTATTTGGATCGTATCGAAGCTAGCAAAAAGGAGGCTGATAGTTTTGGCATCACTGGCACACCGGCCATCTTTGTGGGTGATCAGTTCCGGGGCGGAGCTGTCAAATTCGAGGATCTCAAGGCGATTATCGATCCACAACTAGCGAAATAGTCTCGAGTTCCCAGGTGTATTATCTTGCAAGAGAGGCAGCAATCAATCAATTTCACTGCCTCTTTTGTTTTGGACGGGCATCGCTAGCCTTTTTGTCGCGCTCCTTTCGACAGTTGGTTGAATTTGTGCTATAGTGAGCAAGTGAAATTCAACAAAGACACATTTGAAATTATCTTTTTTGCCCGCGGTGGGCAGGGGGCCAAGGTGGCGGCCGAGATTTTGGCTCAGGCGGCGAGCCGCGAGGGCAAATTTGTGCAGGCCTATCCATTTTTTGGGCCGGAGCGCAGCGGTGCGCCTACCAAGATTTTTTTGCGCGTTTCGGATCGTGAAATTCGCACTCACGAATTGATTTTCGATCCAGATGTGGTGGTGGTGATGGACGAAACTATCTTGGACTCAGAAAATGTAATCACTAACCTGGGCGATGAAGAGACTTTGATTGTGGCCACTCGCAAGCTGCCGGAAGAAGTGAAAGCCAAAATTGGATTTTCGGGCAAGGTTGTAACAGTGGATGCCAATGGTATTTCCATGGAGGTGATTGGTCAGCCTCGGCCCAACACGGTTATGCTGGGCAAAATTATCCAAGTGGCTGCCGTTGCCAAATTGGAATCTGTGGTGGATGTTTTTCGAGAGATTTTTGCTGAAAAAATTGGCCAAGAAATGACAGACAAGAATATCCTGGCCATTGAGCGGGCGCATGATGCCATCTGAAAAAGCACACGTAACAGAGCACAAATCACAAAATTCAAAAGCAGCTCCATTATGAAAAAAGATATTGCAATCAGACACGATCTTTCCAAGGCGCCCAAAACCGGCACTTGGCGCTATATGCATCCAGACGTCGACAAGAAAAAATGCATTGGTTGTGAAACTTGCGTGCCATTTTGTCCTGATGCAGCAATTAGCATGGTAAAATATAAGGATGAATCGAAGAAAAAGGCGGATGTGGATTATGAATATTGCAAGGGTTGCGGGGTATGTGCTGAAATTTGCCCAGTTAAAGCTATTACCATGAAGAAAAATTAAAAAACAAAATATGGGATCATTTCATCTTTTGTTCGAATCGGCCGTTTATCGAACGCTCAAAACGTACACGATATTTCTGACATTCTTAAATGTGCCTTATTTCTTGCAGGGGTTAATGGCTAAGTCCAAGATTATTTTGGACGCGATTTGCAGTGGTAGCAGTTTGATGTTCTCGGTGCAGGTCAATCTACTGAAGTGGTTCGTTGACTGGATCGGGACGCTCCTCGGGAAAAGAGGCCTGTTCAATGTTTTGGAGAGTTTTTTGGCTAATTTGACTTCGACCGATATTGCGGCCATCACCGTCCTAGTGCTGAGCGTGCTTTTGGCGATTGTTATCTTGCATTTTGGGATCAAGGTTTTGGGACGGTTTTTCCCAGTGGTAGCCAATCTCCAAGCTCATCATCACTCAAGTTCCTGGGGCGTTTTGTATCTGGTTGTCCTGGTGGTGTATATTGTGATTGCGGTTACTGCTTAGTGCATTTTTATGACGAAAAAACAAACAAGACTAGCCTTGACTGGAGGCGCGGCGGCTGCAGAAGCTCTGAAACACATCGATCCGGATGTTATGGCTGTCTATCCTATCACGCCGCAAACCACCATTATTGAAACTTACGCCAAATTCAAGGCGGATGGTGAGGTGACCACCGAGGTTATCGAAGTTGAATCGGAGCATAGCGCCATTTCGGCGTGTGTGGGCGCGAGTGCAGCGGGAGCGCGCACGGTTACAGCCACCAGCTCCCAGGGTTTGGCGCTCATGCATGAAATTCTCTATATCGCCAGTGGTTTGCGGTTGCCAATCCTGCTCATTGATTCAGCGCGAGCTTTGGCGGCACCACTCAATATTCACGGTGATCATTCGGATGTGATGGGCGCGCGAGATGCGGGTTGGATTCAAATTTTTTCTGAAAACGGCCAGGAAGCTTATGACAACACCATCATTGGTTTGAAGCTAGCGGAGAAAGTTAAATTGCCAGTCATGGTGATCATGGATGGCTTCAATACTTCGCACACAGTGGAAAACTTGCAGGTGCTGGATCGAGAAACGGTGCAAAAATTTTTGGGAGAGTACACACCAGAGCACTCGCTGCTTAATGTGGATGATCCAGTGACCTATGGAGCGCTAGCACTGCAGAATACCTACTTTGAATTTAAGATTGCACAGGCCGAAGCGATGCAACAAGCCTTTGCGGACTACAAAAAGGTAGTGCATGACTATGACAAAATATCCGGCCGGTTCTATGACTATTTTGAAACTTACCGGCTAGACGAAGCAGAGCGGGTGATCGTAATCATGGGTTCAACCGCTGGCACGGCCAAGGACGTGGTGGATCGCCTGCGGGAGCAAGGCGAAAAAGTGGGACTCGTGAAAATCAATCTGTTTCGTCCTTTTCCGCACGCGGAACTGGCTGGTGTGCTGTCGCACGTGAAAAGCGTGGCGGTGCTGGAGCGGGCCATGTCGATTGGAACCTATCCGCCACTCTATACCGAAATCGTGAACACAATCTCACACATCGAAAAAAACCGACCGGCAGTTTCCAGCTACATCTATAGTTTGGGCGGGCGGGAGATTTATGGGAAGGATATTGAAAAAGTTTTTGATGATTTAGCGAAAGGGCACATATCAAGAGAGATTAAATATATCGGAAGCAAATGACATGTTTAGAAAATTAATAAAAAATAAGGAAACTGTCTTGTTCATTGTCCTTTTGGGCTCTGTATTCAGTACAAATTATGCAATGGGGAAAAGTGTGTTTTTGCCTCCATATGAGCTAGGCGATCCCCATCCTGCTTCTGTCATATTGTTTCCGTGGTGGGTCGGTTCTATTATTAATCTTGGGAGATATCTATCTTTTTTAGTCTTGACGGTTTCTCTTGGTTTTTCTATTGCGTATTTTATCGTTACCAAAATTAACAAATATAAAAATGACACGGCGGCGAGGGCAAAAAAAATTTTAAAACGCAGCATCTATGTCCTTTTAATTTCAACTGCCCTATTGATTAGCCTAACCTTAATTGGCATATGGATTGATCCATATTTAGAGAATCTTGGAATATGAACGAGAAATTAGCCAAAAATTTTGCTCCCGGTCATAGCGCCTGTGCGGGCTGCGGCTTTCCGGCCATCATTCGAGCAGTGCTGGGAGAAGCCACTGATCCAGTAGTGGTGGTGAACGCCACGGGCTGCATGGAAGTGACGAGCACGCTTTATCCCTACACGGCTTGGAAGGTGCCCTATTTGCACAATGCTTTTGAAAATGCGGCGGCCACGGTTTCGGGTGTCGAGAGAGCCTACAAAGCGCTAGCCAAAAAGGGAAAGATTCAGAAAAAAATAAAGTTCGTAGCTTTCGGCGGCGACGGCGGGACCTATGATATTGGCCTGCAGGCTCTGTCTGGAGCGTTGGAACGCGGCCATGATTTTCTCTATGTTTGTTATGACAATGGCGGTTACATGAACACTGGCAACCAGAAATCGAGTGCCACGCCCTATGGTGCGGCTACCGAGACGACTCCGGCTGGCAAGGATTCATTTGGGAAAATGACCAAGCGTAAAAATTTGATGGAAATTGTGAATGCGCACGGAATCAAATATCTAGCCCAGGCCAACGTGGCTTTTCTGGCAGATCTCAAGCAGAAAGCCAAAAAAGCTTTGGAGACAGATGGGCCATCATTCTTGCTGGTTTTTCAGCCATGCACCAACAATTGGAAATTCCCAACTTCTGACTATGTTCGGTTGGGAAAATTGGCGACGGAAACCAACATGTGGCCGCTCTATGAAATCGAGAATGGTAATTACGTAATTAATTACGTACCCAAAGAACAAAGACCCATCGAAGAATTTTTGAAGGGGCAGGGGAGATTCAAGCACTTGGCTGCGCCGGAGAATAAGCACGTCATTGCCGAAATGCAGCAGATTTTGAACGACGATTTGGCGCGTCTGATGGCTAAGGCCAAATGCGAATAATGAGTGGAGCCCACGACCGGAATTGAACCGATGACCTACGCGTTACGAATGCGTCGCTCTACCAACTGAGCTACGTGGGCGAATAAATAGTATGGTAGCTTATTATTAATATTTTTTCAAGAATATGAAAACCTATATCTGCCAAATCTGCGGGGACGCGTATCTGGGTGAGGAAAAGCCAAAGAATTGTCCTTTTTGTGGAGCACGGGAGAATTTTATGAAGCTCGGAGCTGAGGCAAATCCAATTGTTAATCAGAAAACAGAGGTGAATGATCTTTCTGGACGGAATTTAGAAGAGGCGTTGGGCCTAGAGCTCAGAGCCAATTTGATTTATCTCTGTATGGCTGGCAAAGCCAAGACCTATGCAGTGCAGGCCATGTTCAAGCGCCTGGCGAAAGTGGAACTGGAACATGCCGTGATTGTTACTAAGATTTTGGGGATTGCAATGCCAACGGTTGAGAATCAAACCTGTAGCGAGGATGAAGTTGAGAACTTCAAGCAAACCATCTCCTTGGAAGAGCACGCTTCTGGAATTTATGCCCAATTTGCCCAAGAAGCAGAAGAGCAGAATATTAAAATTCTATTCACTGCGCTGAATCAGGCGGAGATGGATCACATCGAATTGATTAAAAGATATTTGTAATTATGGAAGAAAACAAACCAAAAGAAGTGGGGAAGATCGAATTTATTGATCTGGATGCAGAGAAAGCGAAAAATCGGGTTGTGTTTCAGGTTTTGTTGCAACATAATATTGATAAAGTAATTTCATTGCTAATCGCGCTAGGCTATCTTACTTTGGCTACTGTCAACGGAGCGATTAATCCGAATTATCTGGTTGTATTTTTTCCGGTGATACTGATTTGGTTTGGTGATGACATAGCTGATTATACTAATCGAATAATTGAAACAAGAGGAGTTTTGGGTGCTAATCCTGGGATTATGAGCAAGAGTCCAGGATTACTGTTTAAGTTTTGCGGGTGGGTCCTATTGTTGCTTCCTGCCGCAATGGCGTTAGTTGGACAAAATAAATGGTAGTTTGGCTCTACGCATTATCATCTGTCGTGGTCGTAAGTCTGATCTCTTTGATTGGCGTTTTCACATTGTCAATCAAGCAGGAAAAGCTCGAGAAGGTGTTGATCTATCTGGTGAGTCTTTCCACCGGAACTTTGTTGGGAGATGCCTTCGTGCATCTCATCCCGGATGCCTATGCGCAAAATAGTAGCCAAACGGTGGTAGCGCTTAATATCCTGTCTGGCATGTTGGTGTTTTTTGTTTTGGAAAAATATGTTCACTGGCGCCACTGCCATCATTTGGCTTCGCCGACGCATCCGCACCCATTCTCGATGGTTATTCTGGTGGGGGATGGATTGCACAATTTCATTGATGGTTTGATTATTGCGGCCAGCTTCCTGGTGAGTATTCCGATCGGGATTGCTACCACTATTGCCGTTGTTTTTCATGAAATTCCTCATGAAATTGGAAACTTCGGATCGCTCATCTATGGAGGCATTACCAGAAAGAAAGCGCTTATTTATAATTTCCTATCAGGACTGATGGCGGTGTTGGGAGCAGTTGCAGTATTACTGGTTAGCATTGATGCCAAGGATGTCACGGCTTTCCTAGTTCCATTTGCGGCGGGCGGATTTATCTATGTGGCCAGTGCTGATCTTATCCCGGAATTGCACAAAAACACCGAGGTCAAAAAGACGATCGGGCAAATCTTCATGCTCTTGCTTGGCATTGGCATTATGCTATTATTGCTCAACTTGGAATAACCAGCATAAGTTGTCAGCAATGGCTTCAGTTAAGGAAAGCACAACCATCGGTGAATACCAGGCGTTTGTGGCGGAAGTCTATGGCTTGCCCAATAGCCGCTATTTCAGCGCAAGTGAAATGATCACCAATGTCGAGCGTTTCATCATGCGGGGCCTGAAAGGGATCCGCAAAGAGGAAAATGAGCGCACGACGCTGAACCTGTTGATTGCTTTCAGCTGGTTCATGTCGCTCATGAACCAGTTTCACATTGATATCGAAGACGAGGCCTGGAAAAGATTTCCATGCCTGTGTTCATATTGCGGAGATTGTCCCTGTTCATGCGCCAAGCACAAAGCGCCGGTGAGCAGGAAGGTTGCGGTTGATGAAAGCAAGCATCCCAAGACCATGCAGGACTTACAGAGGATGTTTGAGGCCATTTATCCGTCGGGTAGCCGAAACATCGAACACGCGGGCATTCATTTGGCAGAAGAAGTCGGAGAACTTTCCGAGTCCATGCTAGTTTATCGCGGTAGTCACAGTGACAAAGATTTTGAATATGTGAAACACGAATCGGCCGATTTGCTCTCTTGTTTTTTGGGAGTGTTCAACTCCATGGGAGTCAGTATGGCCCAAGCTATGGCCAAAATGTTTTCAGAAAATTGCCACGTGTGCAAAAAGGCTCCTTGCGAATGCAATTTCGCGGAGGTAGTTAAATACAAATCGTAGTCGTAAAAACAAAGTTATGTCAGAACTGGGTGACAAAATTCAAGCCCTCAAAACTAAAGCCGCTCTCTTGAGCGACTATCTTTGACTTGCCCCGCAAACAGCGGCGAATTGCGGAATTAGAAGCGCTTTCCAATGGTGCTGGTTTTTGGAATGATCCTCAGGTGGCTTCAAGAGTGATGCAGGAAGTGGAGGAATTGCGCGGGGAAATCCGTCTGCTGAGCGAAACCGAAACAGAACTAGACGAGTTGAGTGAATTGTCCGGGATTATGTCGGCAGACTCAACTATTGAAATGCAGGAAATGAACACCAAGCTGGAGGGTATCGAGAAACAGCTGAAGGACTTAGAATTCCACACTTTGTTTAGTGGAGAATATGACACCAATGATGCTATTGTAGCTATTCATAGCGGGGCGGGAGGGGTGGATGCGCAAGATTGGGCAGAAATGCTGCTGCGGATGTATTTGCGCTGGGCGGAACGCAACAGCCTCAAGGCCAAGGTGGTGGACGAATCGCGAGGTCAGGAAGCTGGGATCAAAAGCGTGACGGTGGAAATTACTGGCCGCTATGCCTATGGCAACTTGCGAGGCGAAGCTGGGGTGCACCGACTGGTGCGCCTGTCGCCATTCAATGCCAACAGTTTGCGACAGACTTCATTTGCCCTAGTGGAAGTTTTGCCAGTGATTGAGGAGATTGCTGAGGTGGTGATTGGTCCCAGCGATTTGCGCATTGATACTTTCCGCGCTTCTGGGGCGGGCGGGCAACACGTCAACAAAACCGACAGTGCGGTGCGAATTACTCACTTGCCGACCAATATTGTGGTGAGCTGTCAAAGTGAACGGTCGCAGGCTCAGAACAAGGAACAAGCCATGAAAGTGCTTCGCGCTAAGTTGCACCTGAAGTTTTTGGAGGAACGTGAACAAGAAAAGCAGAAATTACGCGGTGAGTTTCACAGTGCGGAATGGGGCAGCCAAATCCGTTCCTATGTTATTCATCCTTACAAAATGGTCAAAGATCATCGTACTAAAGCGGAAACTAGCCAAGCGGAACAGGTGCTGGATGGAGATCTGGAGCAATTTATTGAAGCCTACTTGAGATTTGTCGCCAAACAAAAATAATGGTATACTTATGTCCATGATACGCTTAGAAAAGGTTTCTAAAATTTTTCCTGGTGGATTTACAGTTTTGAGTGAGATTGATCTGGCGATTAAGCCGGGAGAATTCGTTTCAATTGTGGGCCAGAGTGGTGCCGGCAAGTCGACTTTGCTCAAGCTCATCTATGCCGAAGAGCATCCCACCAGTGGCCGAGTCTATTTCAACGAGCGTCCGATCGATCTGATTCAAAAAAAACATCTGCCCTTCTATCGGCGCAACATTGGCACCGTGTTTCAGGATTTCAAATTATTGCCGAAAAAAACAGTTGCCGAAAATATTGCCTATGCACTGGAAGTGCTGGGTGATGATACTGATGAAGAAATTGCCGAAAAAGTCGAACAATTGCTGAATATTGTGGGTTTGAATTCTAAGGCTGACATGTATCCCAAACATCTGTCTGGTGGGGAGGCGCAGAAGGTTTCCATGGCTCGAGCCATGATTCATCGGCCGAAGGTTATCATTGCCGATGAGCCAACGGGAAATTTGGATCCGGTTTCCACTCTGGAAATTTTGGATTTGCTGCTCAAGATTAATAGCTTGGGTACGACCGTACTCTTGGCCACGCACAACAAGGATATTGTGGACCGGATTCAGCGCCGGGTAGTTGAAGTCGAGAAGGGAACAATCGTGCGTGATACTGAGAAGGGAAAATATACTGCAGATAAAAAAGTCGTAGTCTAACACCAAAACCTATGAAGATAGTCAAACTGAGGCGAACATTCAAAGAAGGCTTTTCCAATTTCACTCGCAATGGCTGGTTGAGTGTGGCTACTATTAGCATCTTGTCCATCTCGCTTTATATCATTGGGCTGACAACTCTTTTTGCTATGGGGGCCAATGCGCTGCTCACGAGCGTCAAAGAAAATGTGACCATCAATGTCTATTTCAATCCGGACGTTTCTGAAGCGCGTATTTTGGAAGTCAAAGGAGAATTGGAAGGCAAATATACAGAGATCAAATCAGTGGAATATGTTTCCAAGGAAAAGGCCATGGAAATTTTGTTGAACCTGGCTCCGGACATGAAAAAAGCCGTGGAGGTGGCCGGTGAGAACCCGCTCTATGCTTCGTTGGAGATCAGGGCCAACGATGCTAACCAATATGCTTTGATTGCTGAATCCTTGAGCAATTCGAGTTATGGTGAAGAAATTAATAATATCAACTACGAACGCAATAAAACTCGATTTGCAGACATCAATCGCTTCACCGTGTTGACTCAGCGGATCGGCCTGACAGTGGGCGGGATTTTTATTTTGCTAGCGGTGCTCATCACTTTCAATGCAGTTCGCGTCACAATTTATGCGCACCGGCAGGAATTTGAAGTGATGCGCTTGGTGGGGGCGTCTAATCTCTATGTGGAAATGCCATTCCTGTTTGAGGGCGTGCTCTATGGAGTTTTCGCAAGTCTAACGGGGATCGTGCTCCTCAGTCTGACCTATTGGTATGTCTGGGTGACTGATCGTTCATTAACCGCGCAAGTCCATTTGACTCTAGACAACTTTGCAGTGGTTTTTGCTTTGTTGATCGCGCTGGGGATCGTTCTGGGAGTGGTGAGTAGCTGGTTTGCCATCCGGCGCTACTTGAAGAAATAGGCTGATACACATCGTCCACTTTCTTTGTCGCCAAAGAAAGTGGACAGAAACCTGCCTGCCGGTAGGCAGGGAAAACGCCGATCCTGGCTCCACTCGGCGGAAAATTATCACTCGCTCACCAAAAATTCCCAGCTGCGCTTCGCATCCGCGGATGAATTTTACGTTCGCTCACTCAATTTTCAAGCGCTTCGGTCGTACGGACGGTTATCTGGAAATACTCTTTCCTTGCCAAGGCATGGTGGTTTTTTACTGCCTTCCTTTTCAATTGATTCGGTGGTAGATTTAAAACATGCGAATTATCAATCTTTGGCGATCGTTCAGGAAATCACGCGCTAATTATGTCCCTCAAGTCAGAGTGCTGGTTTCACAATCCCATTTGCTGCACAACTTAGCTGAATATCGTCGGCGCTATCCGCAGCTGGCTCTGGCGCCGGTCCTCAAGAGCAACGCCTATGGGCATGGCTTGGTGCTCACTGGTCAATTATTGGATCGAGCGAATGTTCCTTTTCTGGTGGTGGACTCTCTTTTTGAGGCGGTCGCCTTACGCCACAATGGCGTGAAATCTCCCATTCTGGTGATCGGCTATGTGAATGTGGACAATGTGCAAAAGTGCAAACTCAACAAGGTTGTTTTCACACTCACGAGTCTGGAACAATTGCGGGGGATTGCAGCACGCCTCAACCATCCACAAGAGTTTCATTTGAAAATTGATACAGGCATGCATCGGCAAGGTTTGTCGCCAGGCCAACTGACGGAAGCTATTCAAATCATCCGGCAGCAAGAGTTTATTCAATTAGTTGGGGTTTGCTCGCATCTAGCAGATGCGGATGGGGCAGACGATCAGCTGACTCGGCAACAAATTGCAGTCTGGAATCAAGCGGTGGATCAGTTGAAGCAAAATTTCACGAGTCTGCGGTGGATTCATTTGTCAGCTACTTCTGGTCTAGATTATCTCGATGTAGCCCAAGGCAATGCGGCTCGCCTGGGAATCGGACTTTATGGTATTAATGTTTCGCCACGCTTAGCGATGAATCTCAAACCCGCCTTGCAACTGCAAACTGAGGTGAGTTCCATTAGGACTTTGGAGGCAGGGGATCGAGTGGGCTACAATGGAACTTTTCGGGCTGAAAAAGAAATGCGGGTGGCCACCGTACCGGTGGGTTATTTCGAAGGAGTGGATCGGCGACTATCCAATACTGGTTGTTTCATGGTGAAGGACAAATGTTGTCCGATTGTTGGGAGAGTGAGCATGAACATTACTTCCATTGATGTTTCAGCGGTGCCGGAAATTAACTTGGGTGAAGCAGTGACGATTATCAGCAATGTTCCTGGCGATCAAAATTCTGTGGAGAATATTGCCAAAGCGGCTGGTACCATTCCCTATGAAATTTTGGTCCACATCCCACAACACCTGCGGAGAATAGTGGTCTAGTCGTCTGGACAAGCAGCTTATTTTACGGTAAAGTGGTGGGTATTGTGAAAATATTGGGGAGTAGTCCCGCCAGGGCGGGATAAGGCATCCCGATTATGATCGGGACACCGTGGGATAGGGCATAGCACTGTATTATTTACAAAGTTGGGGAATAGCCAAATTTAGATTATTGGGGCGTAGCCAAGCGGTAAGGCAACGGGTTCTGGTCCCGTCACCGTAGGTTCGAATCCTACCGCCCCAACTCTTGTGTAAAAACAGCATTTCCAAATGCTGTTTTTTGTTTAATCAAGGCAACAATTTTTGGCAGTTCTGATGTTGTCAACGGTTATTGTTTTAGTAAAGACGCGCGGATTTTATGGTATAATAAAAGCATAAAACCTAAGGCGAAAAAAATGAACAGAAAAATAAAAACGGAAATTGCAATTACAATAATATTAGTTGTAGCTGTTATAGCATGTGCTTCGATTTTGCTAACACAAAAATATGCAAAACTTGCTCAAAATTCAATTATTCAATTGACCCCACTACAAAAAACGCAAACCATGTTCACGGAAAATCAACCTGCTCAAAATTCACCAAAAGTCTTTTGGCCGGATAATTTTGATATGACAATCCTGCGGAATTGGCATGAAGTGTCAGCTGATCAAGTTGTATTGCCAAAAAATATGACCGGTATCCAATTTGCGTATGAAAAGAACAATACGGATTGTATTTTCGCATACCTTCATTCCAAGGATATAGTCCCTCCGGAATATAAGCAGACCTCATTTGCAACACGTGTTTTTACAAGCGACGGAGATCAGTTAGATGCTTCGTGGCATGTGAATAAAAAAGACTTACCGGAAAATTTCCAATTTCAATGGCATGGCAGGCAATTCATGAAAAAAGAGGTACGTATAAATCCTTACCCCGCCTTTTCAAATCCAGGAGCCAATTATAAAGGAATATTTGTTCTATTTTCTAATGCCGGCAATACTGTTTCAGACTCATGTGACCAAGATGTGTCTGTTATATTGGGAACACTTCATCGTAAATTTGAAACTGCTCAAATCAAAACGGATTCTAGTGGGATAGCCTTCATAGACTCTCCTGTGGATAGCAAGGATAAACGAGCTTATCTAAAATTTATTTCGAATGGCGAAAATGTCGCAAAAATAGTGACAGAAGTTAAAGATTTACAATTTGATCCTGTATCAAAAATTACTGTACGTAAAGGCAGGCTGTATTTTATCTCAATCTTAGGAGATTTGAAGGTTGCGGATATTGTTTCCGGACAAATTGATAACGTTATTGATAAAGCGGCGACCAATGAAGAGGGTATCGATGAATATTATTTTTCAGACGAAAGAGTATATTATTTATTTGGTAAAAATTGTAATTCATACATGTCTGAATGTAATCTTGCTTTATATGAATATGATGATCAAGCTAAGAAATCAAATTTATTAATTGCTGATGTGCCTTATCGGGATATATACGGTTTTAAGGGAGATAGTCGAGGCATATTATATATGGGCCATAGTGAGGGAGACGCTGGATGTTTTAGAGCGCAGATAGGAGGTTATGATTTTTCAAAAAATGAAATTGTCGACAAGCGCACCTATAGCGGTTGTCAAGATGATAAAGAACAGGCCAAATTAGGCGTATTTATGAAATCTATTGGTAAGCCTGTTTTCCAATCGGATTACATGTTCATTCAGAATGGTCAAATTGTAGCACCAAAATCTAGCTCCTCAGAATTCGAAGGCCGAGAAGTGATAAATTTTGTAAACTAGGCATTTTACATAAACTTAAGGAGATATCGGAAGAAATGACTTAGATCTCTTTTTAGCGTATGGCTAATCATTAAATCCTGCACAAAAACAGAGCCTTTTGCCGCATTAATGTGGTTCCAACTTCGTCCCACAGTCTCAACATCGCATAAAATTAAATGAAAAAGGAAAACATCTTCTACCTCGTGTTTGTTTCGACCATTCTAGCGATAAGAGCGTGGGTCTTTGTCTTTCCTCAAAGAAAATTAATAATTGATGGGGTAATAATCCATCACTTCTGGACCGGATTACTTTTGGTTACGCTTGCCTTGTTATGGTTGAATAATTATCCTAAACTAAGAATAGCCCTTTTCTCTATTGGCCTGGGATTGATAGCAGACGAACTAAGTTATATTATTTTCACTGGTAAAACCGTGGCTGAATATTGGTCAAGCAGTTCTATTTTAGGAGCGATTACGACGGCGGCAATAATTTTTTTACTCAGGAAAAAGATAGTCACAAAAATTTAGTCAATAATTTATTTTATCCTATGCAAAATAATCATTTGAAA
>SCTJ01000065.1 GCA_004297805.1 Patescibacteria group bacterium
TTTTCCTGGCCGCTCTGATCGACGTATTTAGCTTCTGTCTGAAAAGAGAACCAGCCGAAGCGAGGGTTGTTCCAGGACAGATTGGAAATGAATTTATCTTTGCGGAGAATCTGAAAACTGCGATCGATATCCTGGCTCCTTTGGCCGAAGATCAAATCTTTCACGTGGATCACATCGTGGTACTCCAGACTGATATTGCTTTCGCTTTGCACTCTTGATTGGACCAGATATTCCTGTTTTTTTCTGTCTTTCCCGAACCAGTCCCTGAAATCAAATTCCCCAAAATTTTTCTTCACTTCAAAACCTTCTAGGGTCATTTTTTTCACTATCTCTCCGGGAACCGTTTCATATATCCTGACTCCCACCCTTGTAGTCAATTTTATGGCCGACCCCTGGCTGGTTTCCTGCGATTCCGGGCTAACTTTTTGGATAAGGATTCCTCCTGTATGTTCCCCAACATCAATATCATCAGGCACCCGGAAAACAAAGGGGATTGTCGTTTTTTCTTTCGGCCCCATTTTGCGCTGAATATATTCCTCTCCCCGACACCAGCCTACCAGTCCGCCCCATTCTTCTTCTGAAAGTTCCTTTTTCTTCAATTTATTCGCCACCTCTTCGCGGCTCGCCTGACACAGTTCCAATATCGCTCCTCGTTTCTTTTCTAATATCTGCTTGAATGGTTCCGGCGGATCATTGGGATAGAACCTGACCCAAGAGCCGACTTCATTTTTTGGCTCGCTGAATTGCTTGAGGGCGAAACCGCCTCCGGAACTCTTGGTCGTGTCGGCGGCATATATGAGAGCGTCCCAGGATTCATCATAGAGATTCATAATCTCTATGCCATCTTCCAGTGCCTCTCCGGGTTTCAAGCCATATACAAACCAAGTTTCTCCATGGGGCTCATTAGCCTTGGGATAAGCCGGTTTTCCGCCCAGCATGCCATATTCGATGGCTAAAGCATTGGAAAAGGCCCCAAAAAACAAAAATAAAAGCAGAAGTAACGCGGATAAAAGTTTTATTTTTTTGTTCATTATTTTTATTTTTCTATAAACAAACTGATGAGTTACCATCAACTTTGACCATTGAATTATATCATAAAAAAATTATGAAAACAAAAAAAGCACCGACAACGGGTGCTTTGGAAAAATATCGATGTCCAATTTTAAGTGGCTGTCAAAGTCAGGTCCAGAGTATAGCTTCCGCTAGCCTGATTAGCAGGAATAGTTTGACTCATCCCGACTCCCGTCAGATCCCATTGTCCGGGTTTGGCAGCGCCAGAAGCGGCTGTCATCAGATCAATGCTGTCTTTTGTCCCTTGCACGAACGCATCGCTTGTTCCGGCAGAAACGTTGGTTGTTCCGGTTCCGCCTACTCCCGCGATTGAACCGACGCTCGGATTGATCGTCAGCTGTCCGCCGACAGTATCAGCGTCAGCTCCATCCGTCGCATTGGCCGTAGAATCATTGAAGTCATATGTGACCGAACCGGTTGTCCAAACAGCCGTTGCTCCGCCGGTAGCCGCCACATTGAGCTGCCAGGTGTCGGTCGTCCCGCTGGGATTGGTCACGCGCAATCTTTCGCTTGATGTTCCCAGAGTGGCGGTTGATGTCTGATAGACCGGTGAAAAAGATTTAGCGGAAAAAGCCACGGTCGGACTGGCTACCGTATCGCCATTGGAATCAACTACGGCCACATCGAGCGATCCGGAGATGGATTGCGACAGCTGGGTCTGGTCAGAAGCGACACTCACGGCAATTCCG
>SCTJ01000066.1 GCA_004297805.1 Patescibacteria group bacterium
CTCAGGCATAGTCATGGCCGGCACTCTCTTCATCCTCCTGCCGACCACTGGCCCAGTCATTGCCGCGCTAAGCGCTACGGCTCTTTATTTTCTCTTACTCTGGCTCACACACACCATTACCAATCAAGAGTTGCGCTCAATATTTGCCAGGAATCTTCCTGATCAGAGTGATATTATTTCCCAATAATCCAACGGCTTCATGGAAAAATCTTTCCCTCTCGTCTACGCGGTGGTGGTAAACTGGAACAGCCGGGATACCATTTCCGCCTGTCTGACCTCACTCTTTCGTAGTGACTATCCGAATTTGCAGATTGTGGTGGTCGACAATTATTCCACTGACGGATCGCTCGAATTTATCCGACAAAATTTTGACCGTACGCATATCATCCAAAATGACCGCAATGTCGGCTTTGGAATGGGTGCCAACGTGGCCATTCGCTTTGCCCTAGAGAAAATGGCTGACTATATTTTTCTGATTAACCCAGATGCAACTATTCAACCTAGTGCATTATCGCAACTAGTGACAACCCTGCAATTCAATCCTCAGGCCGGGATTGTGAGTCCACTCATCACGACTGGCTCAAAAAGTTCAATCTGGTTTGCCGGTGGGATAATTGACTGGAAAAAGATGCGAGCTGAACATCAATTTGAACAGCCCACCATCGACAAGCCATTGGAAACAGAATTTGTGTCCGGCTGTGCCATGCTAGTCAGCAAAGATGTGTTCCGGGAAATTGGTTTGTTTAGCCAGGACTATTTTCTCTATTATGAGGATGTGGGGTTTTGTCGGCGAGCTAAGCTAAAAGGCTTTCATATTTTACTCGATCCACGCGCCCGAGTTTGGCACGCTGAGACAAGTGAACAGCGCAGTGCTGAAAAGACTTATTGGCTAGTCTTCTCCGCTCTTATTTTTTTCGCCAAACATTCTCCGTTTCGTTGGAGATTGTGGCATTTCATCTATTTACCGCTCCGTCGCCTCAAAAACTGGCGCGACTTGAAAAATAATCCGACCCATTCGCTCGCTCTGGCCACTCAGCGAGCCTACAGTGATTTTACCCAATGGAAACGTCACCGCTAATCTCTTTCGTTGTCGTAAACTATCGCAGTCGTGCACATTTGCCAATGTGTGCAAACTCAATCGCCGCTAAAACTAGCGGTCTTTCTGCTGAGGTTATCGTTGTTAACAATGATGAGGGAATCCTTTCAAAAAACTCCCTTCCACCAAACACGCGCGTCATTGAAGTTGGAAAAAATATCGGTTTCGGAGCCGCTGCCAATCGCGGAGTGACCATCGCCACCGGAAAATTTCTTTGCTTTCTGAATCCAGACGCGGAAATCTCTACCGGCCATATCAGGCAAATAATTGAACGTTTTCAGTCAAACCAGTCGCTTGGGATTATCGGGCCACGCATTGTCACCACCACCACTGAGGTTGAGCCCTGGAGTGCCGGCCGAGAAGTAACCCTTTGGAGTATTGTCTGCAATAATCTGGGTTTTCCCGCTGGAAAACGCTTGTGGGAAAGCACCACGCCAGTTGAGACAGCTTGGGTAAGTGGGGCCTGCTTCTTCATTCCCACCGGACTCTTTCGCCAACTCAACGGCTTTGACGAACAGTTCTTCATGTATTTTGAAGACGTTGATCTGGCCAAACGCGTGCGTGCCACCGGCCGTAAAGTCCTGCGCGTCCCCGACCTCACTGTGCGGCACCTCGGCGGCCAGAGCTTTCAAGAAAATTCTGAACAGAAGAAACTTTACTACGCTTCACAAAAAAAATATTTCCGAAAATATTTTGGATTTTTCGCTTGTCAGACGCTTTCCTTGCTGCATGCCTTCTCGCATCGGCAATAACAGTTAACTTCCCCGACCGCTCCATGTGTCGGTATATACTAATGTATATACACGTGTATATACATTAGTATAGCATTAGTACGTAATTAATTACGTACTAACTAAAACATTACGCTTCGGTTTCGCACTGCTTCGTGCCAGATGAACCAGCGCTTGAGCCAGAGGTGCAAGGGCCATTTGGCAAAAAATATTTTGAGATCGCGTTTGCCATGCCACCAGTAGCGGACTAGCAAAATCGGTACCAGAATTGGCATAGTCAGGATATAGAGATAATCGCGTCCATCTATCACTACCCCGCCCCAGATATGCGGCCGGAAATGCAAGTAGTTTTGCGGATATTTTTTCTTCAGCCGCGGCCAGACTGAGGCGTTCCGCGCTGACCGCCACAAATGGGCCACGCTCCAATCCATGGCTTGGTGAAAAACGACCGCTTCCGGTACGGACTTATACTTTACTCCCTGGGTAACGGCTCTGAGGGCCAATTCGGTATCTTCATTGCCAAACTTGAAATATTCCGGATCAAATCCACCCGTCTTCTCCAGTGCTTCTTTACGAAAGGCTAAGTTGCAGCCCATTGGCCAGCGGCCTTGGTCGTTCTGCACCAGACGCTCCGGGAAATATCCGCGATATCCCTCACGAACATACGCTACTTGACCAAAGACAAACCCGATCTCTCCATTCTTGAAAGCCGCAGCTAATTTTTGCAACCAGTCTGGCCGCGGCAAACAATCATGATCGGTGAAAGCAATGAACTGGCCACGGGCCAAGGCTATCCCGCGATTCCGCGATTCGCAAGTCTGAAGGTTTTTCTCATTGTGTGCCACTCGTAACCTTGGATCACTCAGAAAATCCATATAAGCTCGTGTTCCATCGGTTGACCCGTCATTCACTACAATCACCTCGTATGAATCATACTCCAACGCCAAAAGCGCCTGCAGAGTTTTCTGCAAATAGGGACAGGCGTTGTAGGTAGCAACCACCACTGAAAACTGGGGCTGTTCCATAAATTTAGACTTTTGACTGGCAAACTCGTTACCAATAGTATACAGTTATTATACCATTATGGCTTACTATCTCCTGCTGATATTCGCGATTTATCTCCCTTTCCAGGTAGCGCTCAATCCACTACCCGGGATTGATTTGGCGTCCATACGCCTATTTTCTCTAGTAATTGGCCTGATTTGGCTGGCTGAAAGCCTTCGTCGAAAACGCCTGTTCGTGCCAGCCAACTGGACTACTAGTCTCCTCAGCTCGGTCATATTCTTGTCACTACTCTCCCTCTTTTTTGCGGATAATCTGGCTTGGGGAGTTCGCAAAGCCCTTTTTCTCTTGTCCTTTCTGCCACTCTACCTAGTGGTTTCCGATCTGGCCCGTAACCGAAAGAGCCGCATCGGGATTTTGGTGGCCCTAGCCAGCGGGGCGTTGGGAACAGCTTTGATTGGACTGTTTCAATTTTCTCTCCAATTTGTCCTCGGACTCGATACCGTTTTGAATCGCTGGCAAGGACTGGCCAAAGTTTTTCTGGGAACAGAATTTTCACAAACCGTGTTGGATTATCCCAGCTGGCTGGTGAGCGTTGGCGGCCAAGATTACTTCCGAGCCATTGGATTCTTCCCGGACCCGCACATGTTTGCCATGTATCTAGGCCTGCTATTACCTATTGCCATCGGGCTTTCATTCTCATCTTTCCACAACAAAAAAAATTGGCACGCCCTATTTTTTGCTATCGCCGCCACTGCTATTTTTTTGGCTGCTATGCTTACTTTTTCGCGCGGGATTTATGTCGGACTGGGAATGGGCTTGCTCTGGACTGCGCTAATCAAACGCCGCAGCTTGTCGACCAAAACTAAGTTGAGTCTGGCCGCTTTTCTCATATTGATCGGCGTCGCTCTTAGCTTCTCACCCATGGCTACCCGCCTCTTTTCCAGCTTTGATACGGCTGAAGGTTCTAATGCTGAACGAGCGCAAAATTGGCAGCAGGCTATCCAAATTATTCAGCTCCATCCGATTCTGGGCGTAGGGCTAGGCAACTATTCGACCGCTATCGTACCCGGGGTTGACTACCGCAATCCGATCTATGCCCACAATACTTATCTAGATTTAGCGGCCGAAACTGGCATCTTGAGTGCGCTTTTGTTTGTTTTGCTCCTGGGTGTGTCTATCAAGATACTCCTCAAAAAAAATGCCGGCACTTTACAATTGGGAATAGCCGCTAGCCTAGTGATTTTTGCGGCGCACTCATTCTTCGAAACCGGACTTTACTCAGTGCACGTGTTACCTGTATTGTTAATCTTATTCGGCCTGGCCTCTTCAACTGATTCACCTCAATCCTAAAAAATTATGTTTCTCCTGCTGGTCACTATCTTGTTGCTCCCAACCTATCTCGTCCGACTTTCCTTGTTTGGCGTGCCTACCAATCTGCTCGAATTGTTAGCTCTAGCGACTATTGTCGCTACTTTTTGGAATGTCAGAAAATGGAAAGAACACTTCATCACCTTGCCACGAATCTACCTGATTAGTGCCGGGCTGATTGTCCTGGGCGTCAGCCTCTCCGCTCTCGCTAGCGTCGATTGGCACGTTTCCTTGGGGATCATCAAGGGTTGGTTCCTGATTCCAATCGCCTTTTCTCTGGCTGTTTATGCGCAGCTCAAGCAAAACCAACTGACCATTCGCCATATTCTGGCGGCCTACTATAGCAGTGCAGTGGCCACTAGTTTCATTGCCCTAGACTATGCCCTGAGCAGAACCTACACCTACGACGGACGACTCAGTGCCTTCTATGAATCTCCTAATCAGTTGGCCATGTTTTTGGCCCCGGCTATTTTTGTTGGTGCTTACCTTGGTTTGACCAAATGGAGACATGTGTTAGTCAAAAATTGGACCAATTCAATTTGTCTGGCCGGTCTAGCTTTCGCCTACATCTCGCTTTGGCTGACTGTTTTTCTCACCTCTTCTTACGCTACTTGGGCTGCCATCGCCATCAGTCTGTTGGGGCTCGCACTCCTAGCGCGCCAGTGGAAAATAATCATCGTTTTAACAGCTCTAGCCTGTGCTATTGTTATCTCTCAATTGGGCACTCCCAAAATGTCTGACCTCTTGGGACGCACAGCACATTCCTCCTGGGATTCACGTCTGGCCATCTGGAAAGCCTCCATCCGTATCGGTTCAGACCATCCCATCTGGGGAATCGGCCCAGGGAATTTTCAAAAAAAGTATCTTGATTATCAGGTTTATTTTCCGCCATACCCGGAGTGGGCTGTGCCACAGCCCCACAATCTCTATTTGGCTTTTTGGTTACAAACCGGATTGATCGGGACTCTGGGTTTTCTAATGCTAACCATCTCTTTTTTATATCAACTTTTTCGGCGTATCCAAAAACAAAAAGGCGACCATCCATTGGTCGCCCTCACAATTCTCGGCATCATACTGTTCGTTCTCATTCATGGACTAGTCGATACGCCCTACTGGAGAAATGACTTAGCCTTTTTGTTTTGGATTTTGATAGTTGTGGGCCTAACCGCTACTGACAATACGGACTAGCTGCGATCCAACTCAATTCGATACAGCTTCTGGTCAGTTCGGTTAATAAAGAAGAGGACGTCCTCTTTGGGAGACACCACCAAATTCGAAGCATCGAAAGTCTGATTGATCGATTCCAACTCTTTGAGTTCCATAACTCTCTTTTTCTCGCCAGTCAAGACATTTACTTTCCAGAAGGTATCCCGAGTGGCCATCTTCCCATCTTGATAATCGTCCGGCATCACCACGCCCTCATCAATTGACGGCCAAGCACAATAAACTTTCTCGCTATTTTTGGTCCACGCGCATTTGCTAGCTAACGTAGGGATGCCCAGTGACTGATAATTTTTTCCATCTTTGCTGGCCACACCCAACATCAGTTTTTTTCCGCCCTGCTCCACCGAACTGACTAACATGAACTCTCCGTTGGGCGACCACAAATAATCTGCCCCGAACTTGCCAGCCATCACCCGCGTTGCTCCCGCGCCAACAATGCTCGCCAACTCCAGGTCCGTTTCCTCATTGGCACTTGGCTTGTTCCAAAAAGCAACTTGCGAAGATTGTGGAATTTGAGAAATCTTTAGATTACGGTAGGGGGTATCGGCTAATTTTTGCCAATTCTTCCCGTCGGGTTCAGCCACATTCACACTCCGCTGCTTGGTGGTAGCATCAAAGTATTTATAAATTATTTTGTCTCCCAGATTCGACCAGCTGATTGTATCGACTCCGTCTTTCATTTTGTTCCCTTGTTTGGAGTCAAAATCATAGACATAGAAAGTTTCCACCCCATCTCGTTTGAAAGAAGTAATAGCCTTGTTGCCGCGTGGCGACCAGTTGACTGAAGCTAGGCCAGTTAAACTGTTGTTGGCTAGTGATTGTAAGTTAGTTCCGTCTAGCGATATCTGATACACATCGCCATCACCCGTAGTGTAGTACTTGAGCGGCCCGTCGTTGCCATCCCCTACATATAAACCCATTACTCCCTCATTGGTCACAATTTGGATGGCTGCTGATTCGCTCGACGCTTGGATTTTATTTTGTGTGTCAGATGATTCGTTGCTGATCTTAGTGGAATCTTTAGTCGAGGTGCTGCTATCGCTAGCTGGGGCCGGCACACGAAAAGCGATCATATAAATGCCCCAGGCCAGCACTGTGACCCCTAGCATAACCCCTGAAATAATAAATATTTTTTTCATAATTTTGTTTTCTACCTTTCAACTAACGCTACCCTAAAACATCTTACCATTAGGACAGAAGCTAAGTCCATAGTCAACACCAGCTAACTCTTGATTGGCATAGCGCGGCACGGTCAGCGAGACGTTTAATTTGCAAGCATCCGCCTCGTTAACGCCCAGAGTTGTCAGAAAATCTTTTTCGGCTACTGCACGCGCCCCTTGCGGATCAACTCCATCGGTAATGCTAATCAAAAAACTTTCCTCCTGATAGGCATAATAAAGGATTTCATAGCGATTGGTTTTCTTCACCACCACATCTTGGGGCGACAACACCGCACTGGGATTACTGCGTGGATCGTTAACCTTCACCTCCCCACCCGCCCCTTTCACTTCCACCTTTGGTTGAGCGGGTGTTCCAGCGCTCCGCGTGAAAAACCACACTATGGGCAAAATAATGATGAGGCTGAGAGCGGTGACTACCAATGCTTTGTTTTGAATTCCCATATGTGAAAATTAGTAATTGCACACGCTATTAGCTCCCCATTGACTCCAGCTGGATCCATTGCCCGAAATTTCACAGGCCTTCTGGATGTTGGTGTTAGAATCTTTGGCCGCCGTAACACATTGTTGATAAAGACTTTCATTAACCACTTTACAGTCATGGTTTTTGGAGGTGTACGGTCCGCCCGTGAAAGCACTAGGGCAATCGAGACCATTAACTTTATGTTGAGTCAGATTGATTTGAAAAAGGCCAATCGAAACCGACTTCCCATCCTGGGAACATTTGTCGGTGCCGCTCTCGGCATTGGTATTGCCGCCACTCTCCACCGCGCAGATACCAGAAGCCTTGGTGCCATTAGAGCCAAAACAGGAGCTTTTCAACGCTGATTCCGAACACGGCCCAGATTGCAAGGCCGTGCAAGTGCCCGTGCCTCCACCTCCAGAGCCACCACCCCCGCCTTCTCCTGGTGCAGCCATCTTGGTAATTGAGATATTGATGTTTACTAAGTTTGGATTGATAACATAGAGAATCAACCAAGCCACCATCGCCACAATCAAACCAATGAGTGCGTCAGTGATTATTTTTTTGGCCGTCCCTGCTTGGGAGGAATTACCGGCCGCCGTCATATAGAAAAAGGCGCCGATGGTAATCATGATCAAAGCCGAGATGCCTACCGCCCACAAGCCAAACTTGTAGAGATTAGTGACAAAGGTTGGGAAGTCGCTGGTCAGCGAAAAGCCTGGGATGGGTTCCACTGGTTGATAGGAGAAAGTGCCCGTAGCATCAGCGGCTTGGCAGGGTGTGGCCAGCCAAAAAAATCCTCCTAGGATAATCAGCAGCCACAGCAGGCTCGCCTGTTTTTTCATAAAAATGTTTGTTTCCATTTTTCTTTTTTTATTCCTCCCGATACCCCGGCACCAAGGAAAATACCACTCCCATCACTACCAACACAGTGGCTCCGGCGAGGAGCGCCCGCAGCAAAAACATTAACTGGGACGGCAGGTTAGCTGCCAATGAA
>SCTJ01000067.1 GCA_004297805.1 Patescibacteria group bacterium
CTTTCCAGACTTTGCCGAGTTTTTGGTGCTGGAAGGCATCGATTCCATTTCGCTCAATCCAGACACCGTCATCAAAACGACTCTAGTCATTGGCAAAGCGGAAAAGCTGCGGATGAAAAAATAATTTAGAACACAATCGCTGTGCAAATTTTGGCAATTATTCTGGCCGGTGTATCGGTGGGCGTGGCCGATGCCTTGATAAAAAAACTGGCAGTCACAGGCAATTTCTGGTCATTGGCCAAAAGTCCTTCGATTCTGGCAATCACATTACTGTATGCTTTACAGATTGCTCTGTTTGTCTATGCATTCAAACATCAGTGGAAATTGGGAATAGCTGGAAATATGCAGATGGTATTTTATTCACTGACAGTAGTTGTGGTGGGGCTTATATTTCTTGGGGAACAGCTATCTTGGCTACAAGGCTTAGGCATAGGGTTAGCTTTGGCTGGTGTGGTATTGATGAGTCTTTAAAATGTCGTCTTGTTGTCTGGCGATACTCGAGGCTTGATTTTTGCTTTGAATCCCGATATCTTAGGGAATACGGAGAGGTCGCATAGTTGGTCTAGTGCGCGCGCTTGGAAAGCGCGTGTGGGGCAACCTACCGCGAGTTCGAATCTCGCCCTCTCCGCCGACAATTATCAAAGGAAGTTATGAATAAAAAGAATATCGTTTCATGGCTGGTGTATGATTTGGGTAATTCTTTTTTTGTAACCGCTATCAGCGGGTTATTTCTAGCGCAGTGGCTTATTTTGGATAACAAGCTTGATGATATCTGGTATGGGGCGGGTTTTTCAATTGCTACTATTTTTGTTCTCATGTCCTCGCCATTTCTTGGGGCATGGTCGGACAAGCTGGGGAAGCGGATGCCCTTCTTGAAATGGGCATCGATAGCGCTGTTTGTTTTTAATGGGTTGATTGCCATTACAGCCGTTTCAAATCTTCCGATGATCAGCCGGGCTTTTATTGTTTTGGGACTCTCGATAATCGTGCAATACTTGTATCAAATGAGTCTGATTTTCTATAATTCGTTGCTGAAGGATATATCAACTGAAAAAAACAGGGGTAAGATATCGGGACTAGGGGAGGGATTCAATAGCTTGGGTTGGCTTCTGGGCTCAGTTGCACTCCTACCATTTGCCAATGGGGCTATAACACTCATCGGCGAGCCAGGTCGTCACCAAGTTTTTATACCGGCATTTATTATTTCCACGCTGCTGATGTTACCCATGTTGCTTCTGTTTAAGGAACAATCCTTGGCGACTGAAGAGCAAGGAGACAAAACTATCAGCAAGAAAACAGTCGAAGGAATCAAACAGTTGTTTCATGAAAACAGGAATGTTGGAGTTTTTCTGGTGGGCTTCTCTTTTATATCAGATTTGATGCTTACAATAGAATTATTTTTTGCCGTGGTGATGGATGCTCTCTATAAAGTTGATGACAATACAAAAACATTGGTTTTTGCTGTCAATCTCGTTGCAACCATCTTGCTAGGATATTTATTTGGGAAACTCGGCGACAGATACGGGCACAAGCCGATACTAGTGATTTCATGTGCTATCTTTATCGTCACAATGGTGGTATTTTTTGCCTCTTCCTCACTGAGTATTCTCTATCTTGTAGGAATTCTATCTGGGGCTGGCGTGGGTGGGTATTATGTCGTCTCTCGATCCCTTATGATAAAACTATCGCCGCAAGATAGGCTTGGGGAGTACTTCGGATTCTATTCCACCTTTGCACGTATTGCTTCGATCACCGGGCCACTTGTCTGGGGAGGCATAACTTTATTACTCAGAGATTATACAGTTTTAAAATATCAAGTGGCTGGAATGGTGATGATTGGTCTTTTGACAATCGGAACTCTCATTCTGTTTAAAGTAAAAGAAAATACATTACTAGCTAGCGATTAGAGGATAAGAAATTGTCCACCGCCTGCAGGCGGGTCGCCCTCTCCGCCAATAATTATCAAAGTAAGTTATGAACAAACGAAAAGTAATCATCTTGGGATTTGGGGGAACCATTGCCATGGTTCCTGATTCAGCTGGCGTGCTGAAGCCTGCCAAAAGTGTAGAAGAGATTTTGGCTATTGTTCCGTCGCTTAGAGAAATGGCCGATGTTTCATTTCAAGAGCTGGAACGCTTGGATAGCACCAACATCAATCCGAGCCACTGGACGAAATTGGCTCTCAAGATTCGAGAAGTTCATGATCAGGCGGATGCGATTATCGTTACGCATGGCACTGACACAATGGCCTACACGGCCGGAGGCGTGGCTCTGGCCCTGGGGCGGGGACTGAAAATTCCTGTGGTTTTCACCGGGTCGCAACTTCCTCTGGTGGCCTATGGTACGGACGCACGGTTCAACCTCGAGAATTCGATGAAGACAGTGCTGCAAGCTTGTGAAGAAAAAATCGCCGAAGTTATGATTGTTTTTAGCGACAGTGTCTTGCGGGCCGCTCGAGCCATCAAAACCAGTGAAGCCAGATTCCCGGCGTTTGATTCGCCAGCCTTTCCGCATCTAGCCAGGATAGATGCGGTGGGTGTTCACTTTATCCCAGAAGCTTTAAAAGTCGAGCCAGAATTAAAACTTGAAGTTGTGTCTGAATTTCAGCGGGGAATTTTGGCCATCGATCTGGTGCCAGGACTTGAGCCGGAAATCATCCTCAATGTTTTACGAGCAGGTGGGTGCCAGGGCTTGCTACTCAAATCTTTGGGCGCGGGTAATGTGCCAAGCGAAAATGAGTACTCACTTTTGCCGGTGATTCAGGAAGCGGTGAATGTTCTCAAAATTCCAGTTCTTGTCTCAACAAAATTCGTTGGCGGACAAACACATATGGATATCTATGAACCCGGGAAGTTGGCGCTGGAAGCGGGAGCCATCCCGACGGGTGACCTGACTGATGTCATGGCGCAAGTAAAGTTCATGTGGGTTTTGGCGCAGGGTCACAAATCTCCGGAAAATTTACAGCGGGCAATTAACACGAGTGTGGTGGGCGAAATTACTGCCTAAGTTTTTACGATCTTTAATTAAAACGTATGCTATTAACTATCGAAGATTCTGGACGGACAGTGGCTAGCGGCCAATCGGAATTGCCAGCGGAGGCAATTGAAAAACTTTTTCAAGCACACAAGCTAGTCGCCAAAGACGAGGAAGCAACGCGTACCCTGACTCACCGTTTGATGATGCTATTGGAAAAAAGAAGAAACCAATATGCAGCCGGGAAATTATCTCCAAATGAGGAAATAGCCTATACTTGTGAACGAGACATTTTAACCGCCTTGGTGGACGAAAAGGGCGCACTTCCAGCCGAGTTGCATCGAGACATGGAAAACTATCCAAGCTACTCCAAAGATTGCATGCTGAAAGCGATTGCCAGCGTGGCTGATCTGGTGGCGACTGAATAAGTCAGGCATCTTTAGCTTCTTCGAGACAAAAGACTAAACTGTTGAATGCTTCTATGGTAAACGGCGTTCACATTCAAGAGATCAAATGCAAAATAATTCTGGGCAAGTGCGGCTTTCCCGGCGGCGGTTTGTCGATTAATCCCTATGTGGGGTGCGCGCATGATTGTCGCTATTGTTATGCGCGCTTCATGAAGCGGTTCACGGGCCACACTGATCGTTGGGGATCATTTGTGGATGTGCGACTCAACGCGGCTGAGGTTTTGGAAAAGCAACTCAAGTCTGCCAAATATGCAGGCCAAAGAATCTACATTGGCACCGTGACCGATCCCTATCAGGCAGTCGAAAAGGAATACGAGATTACCAAACAGATTTTGAATGTGCTGGTGCAACATGATAATCCAGTGAGTATTCTCACTAAGTCGGATCTAGTCGTGCGTGACATTGGGTTGTTGCGGCAGCTCAAAGATGTGGATGTTAATATCACTATCAATACCTTGGATGAGCAATGGAAAGAAGTCGTGGAGCCTGGCTCGCCTTCCATTCAGGCGCGATTGGATGCCATCCAGAAGTTAACCGAAAGCGGAATCACAGTGAATGCGATGATAGGACCATATTGGCCGGTCTTCACCGATGCGCCTGCCTTGTTGGCTAAATTAAAACAATTGGGCGTCGCCGAAATTTTTACCGAAAGCTTCAATACGACGGGCAGCAATTGGACAGGCGTGGAGATTGCGATGCGCAAGCGCTATCCGGGGGCGCTGAAGCAAATGAAAGAGATCCTTTTTGACCAGCAGCGCTTTCATGAATTTTATGCTAAAGTTGAGCAGGAAATGAAGGTCTTGTCCCGACAGTTTGACCTGCCAGTTCACATTCACTTTGGACGGGGGCATGCGGGCAAGATAGCCAGTTGAGGACAAGAGATTATAATAGCTTAAAACATTAGTTATGTTAAAAGAACCACATCTGGGGGCCGATCCCAAAAGCGCAGATGAATTGGAAATTCAGCGACTGCTCGAAACTGGCGAGGCGTGCGATGCAGAAGATGCGCGAGACGCTGTGAATGAAAGACAAGAAGTTGAATTTTATCGAGGTGTGGATCGTGAAGCAGCGCTGGCAGAAATCAGCGAGACACTGCGCCGCTTGGACAAAATTGAGCGCAAGGTGCGGGGTGGTCAAATGGAAGAGCTGCCGTTGTCTTCCGCAGAGTCCCACGATCGATTTGAGTTACGGTTTGCGCGAGCCACCGTCACGGCTGGCCTGACGGCGGATGAGAGAGAATATCTCCATTGCAATTATCTTCTTCCATCCAACAGAGTAGCGAGTGATCCGGCAGAATTCATGCGTCAAGAGAATTCCCGACGTCGCCTCGAAAAAAGAATGGATGCCATTGTGGTACGCCTTGGCGCGGAGCGGGCGCGGGCAATTGTGGTCGAGTGGCAAAAGCTCCTGGGCCAGTTTTTTGGTGATTATTAATTCATCCCCCAGTGCATATCTGGTAAGCCTGAAGCGGGGGTGAAATTTTTACATTTCCCGGAAGGTAGTATATGATACACTCTCATGAATACTGCCGTTGAGGACGTTAAGTCTCGAATCAATATCGTGGATCTGGTTGGGGAGTATGTGAAGCTCCAGAAAGCCGGATCCAACTGGAAGGCGCCCTGCCCGTTTCATCGGGAGAAATCGCCTTCTTTTATGGTGTCGGAAGAAAAGCAAATCTGGCATTGTTTTGGTTGTGGCAAGGGCGGAGACGCTTTTGGGTTTGTGATGGAAGCGGAAAGTCTGGACTTCAAGGAGGCCCTGCGCCTGCTGGCGGATAAAGCTGGTGTGGATTTGCAGCAATATCAAACCACGCGGGGATTCGCTACGGAAACGCCGAAAGGACGCACGCCGGAAATTTTGGAACTGGCAACCAAATTTTTTGAAAAACAACTCTGGGACGGTGTGGGCAAAACTAAAATCTTGGAATATCTGCGCCAGCGTGGCCTCAAAGATGAGACGATCCGGGAATTTCGCTTGGGCTACGCGCCGGCGGGCTGGAGAAATTTGCTGGATTTTTTGACCGGACGGGGATATTCAGCCGAAGAGGTCAATGCCACCGGACTCTTGGTGCAAAAAACTGAGGAAACACAAGCGGATAATAACGCTGTGAGTTCTACACTGCGCGCCGCGAGATACTACGATCGTTTTCGTGATCGCATTATGTTTCCCATTCAGGATTCGCTGGGTCGGGTGGTGGGGTTCACGGGGCGAGTGGCGCCCGGGGGAGACGAATCGCAAGCCAAATATGTGAACACACCAGAAACCGCCCTTTATCACAAAAGCAAGATTCTCTATGGTTTGGACAAGGCCAAGCGCGCCATCAAGGATAAGGGAGGCGTGCTGATCGTGGAGGGCAACATGGATGTGATCGCTGCACATCAGGCTGGGATCAAGAATGCAGTGGCGGTTTCCGGCACAGCTCTGACGGCGGAGCAAATCGATATGCTCAAGCGCTATAGTGACAACATGCAACTGATGTTTGATATGGATAGTGCCGGCGAAGAAGCCATTCGGCGGAGCGCAGCGCTCTGCTTTCAAAAAGACATGAATGTCTCGATTGTTCGCCTGCCGGAAGGCAAAGATGCGGCCGAAGTAGTACAGAAAAATCCGGAACTCCTGCAGCAAGCCCTGAAAGGATCAACGCATGCCATGGATTACCTGTTGCAAGGCCTATTGCAAGTGCACGATCGGCGGACGCCAGCCGGCAAAAAATCAATTGTGAATGGAGCGCTGGAATATTTGGCGGAATTCAAAAGTGACATTGAGCGTCAACATTGGATCAAAACGCTGGCTGAAATAGTGGGAGTGGAAGAAAAAATAGTTTCCGGTGTACTAGATAGCGTTGCCAGGCGGAAAGCGCAACCGGACAGAAATAGCGCACGGGTTGTAGCTAGACCGGAAGTGTCGCAAAAGGAACGAACCGATATTTTGGCGGAACGTATGAGTGGTCTAATGCTGGCTTTTCCAGCGATTTGGAATAAGGTGGCCGACAATAATGACGGAATTCTCGACCGGGTGGCCCAATCGTTTTTTAGGGAAATTGTCGAACAGGGTCGGGAAACTAACTTTGTATTTGAAACAGTATTGTCCCAAACTGTGGACGAGAAACTGAAGCAACTGCTTCAAAGTCTCTTTTTTGGAGCCAAGTTTCAATTGGTCACATCCGGCGATCCAGTCGAAGTTGAATTGGGCGAGGCGGAGAAGCAGTTCGCGGCCTATGTGGAATCCTATGTGCAAGAACAGAATCGTAAACGGCTGCAAGCTCTGGCGCGTGACATGCGGAAAGCGGAGGCGGATGGCGATGAAACTGGATTGAAATTGTTAGTGGATGAGTTTAATAATCTTTCAAAGTCGGTGCGTTGAGCACGATGGACCTGGCTAACTTCAGGGACGTCCGAAAAAATTATGGTGCAGAAAAAAAATAAGGCCAAGAAGGCAAAGAAAAAAGTGGTGGCTTCAAAGCGGAAAGCTAAGTCGGTTAAGAAGCCGACTGCGCGCAAGAAGGTGACCAAAAAGCCGGTGGCAATGCGACGACCGGTGGCAGCCAAAAAACCCGCTCGGAAATCTTCCAAGAAGGTGGTTGAGGCTGGAGCAGCGATCGAGGATCGCAATACCATGATTCAGGAGCTGGTCGAACGCGGTCGACAGCGGGGCTTTGTGACTGAAGACGAGATTATTCATGTGATGCCGGAAGTTGAGACTGAATTGTCTAATCTTGAAAATCTCTACGAAAAATTGGAAACGTCGGGAATCAAGATTGTCGGTTCAGATGAAATGTTAACGATTGATACGGCCCGTGAAGTAGACAACTTTGAAAAACGCAAGCGCGGTGAAAAAGTTTCCGATGGCTATTCATCCGATGAGAGCGATGCTTCTTCGGACTTGGTACAAATGTATTTGAAAGAGATCGGCCGAGTAGCGTTGCTGAGTGGTGAGGAGGAAATCAAACTGGCCAAAATGATCGAAAAGGGAGATCTGATGTCAAAAAATAGACTGACCGAGGCTAATTTGCGGTTGGTAGTATCGATTGCCAAGAAATATGCCGGGCGGTCACACAGCTTGTCGCTCCTGGATTTGATTC
Source organism: Patescibacteria group bacterium (assembly GCA_004297805.1). Lineage (GTDB taxonomy): Bacteria > Patescibacteriota > Minisyncoccia > Moranbacterales > SCTJ01 > SCTJ01. The sequence continues at coordinate 7,522 of SCTJ01000067.1, forward strand.
AAGAGGGGAACATCGGCTTGTTTCGGGCTGTGGAAAAGTTTGATTATCGCAAAGGTTTCAAATTTTCTACCTATGCTACCTGGTGGATTCGCCAGGCCATCACGCGGGCGCTGGCTGATCAATCACGAACGATTCGCATCCCAGTGCACATGGTAGAAACAATCAACAAATATACCCAGGTAACGCGGCGCTTGGTGCAGGAGTTAGGACGCGAACCGTTGCCGGAAGAAGTGGCGGCGGAAATGAATATTGAAGTGGAAAAAATACGACACATTCAAAAGATTTCGCAGGAAACGGTGTCCCTCGAGACCTCCGTGGGCGACTCGGACGATGACAGTGTGCTGGGCGATTTCATTGAAGACACTGAAACAGTCATGCCGCATCAGGTCGCTTCACGAAAGCTCTTGAAGAGTCACGTGGGCGAAGTGCTGCAAGAGCTCACTCCTCGCGAACAGAAGATTCTGAAAATTCGTTTCGGGTTGGAGGATGGAGTGACCCATACCCTAGAAGAAGTGGGGCAGGAATTTGGAGTGACGCGCGAGCGTATTCGGCAAATTGAGGCCAAAGCATTGGAAAAGATCCGCAATCATATTGCTATCCGGAAGCTCAAAGATTACTAACAGACGGGCGCAGACTGCAAAAAGCGGGCAAAAGCCCGCTTTTATGCTGGAATAGTTATCCACAGCAGGGAGGCTTGCAGTGATATCATATCAGTGATAGACTAACACTAGTTGCCAGTAACCGGTAACTAGTAATCAGTAACAAGAAAAATAAAAAGTATGGAAACACTCACTGACAAACAAAAGAACCTACTGGAATTGATCGAAGAATATATTGAGCAGCGCGGCGAGAACCCGACTGGTTATGGAATCCACAAATACATGGAAGCCCAGGGCATCAAAGATAGTTTGAAATCGGTGATGCAGGTTGTGGAGGCCTTGGAGAAAAAGGACTTAGTGAAGCGTGATGGTGATCGCCGGCTCTACGTTGTCCAGAACGATAATTATGCCGATCTCAAAAACATCTTCTCTATTCCGCTGTATGGCCTAGCCTCGTGCGGTGAAGCCTTGGCCTATGCCAATGACTCAGCCGAGAGCTATTTGCAATTATCGCGCAGCCTGTTCTCCCAAGTTGAGCCGAAAAACTTGTTCGCCGTCAAAGCTTTGGGGGATTCAATGGACAAAGCTGGGATCAATGATGGAGATTATGTGGTTTTTGAAAAGTGCGAACACCAAAATCACTTTTCCCTGGAAGGCAAAGTAGTGGTGGCAGTGATTAATGGCCTGGCCACCATCAAGGTGTTCAAAAAAGTGGAAAAGGATGTGATTGGGTTATTTCCTTATTCGAGTAACGATGTTCACCAGCCGATTTTTATTCACAAGTCAGACTCGATTTTGATTGCCGGACTATTTCAGCGAGTCTTGCCGGTGAAATACGTGAGTTTGTAGGTAAAAAGGTGGTAGAAAAAAAATGAGAGATGTGGTAGGATATCAACATGGCACGCAAAAAACAGCTAGAGCTAAACGAAAATCAAGATAAGGATTCATCAGGATTTGTTCTCGATGGGGATGCCAAGCGCAGCATCGTGGCGATTGTTTTGTTCGCCTTTGCTATTCTGGCGGTACTGGGTTTTTGGGGACAAGCCGCCATTTTGGGCCAATGGATCGACATAGCCATGGGCTTGTCTTTCGGTTGGGGCAAATGGTTGTCGGCGGTGGTCCTGGTGACGATGGGGATAGTCTTATTATTTCGCAAAGAAACAGCGTTCTACGTTTTGAAAATTATCGGGATTGCGGTCTCTTTCTGGGCGCTGTTGGGATTTTTTCACTTATATTTGTCACCAGACCAATTTTTGAGTGCCGCACAACAAGGACAGGGTGGCGGCTACTTGGGCTATGTGTTGGCCCTGAGTTTGCTCAAATTCACTGGCGTGACAGCGGGCACAGTGGTGTTGGTGACGCTGCTGCTGGTGGGACTAACAGTAGCTCTCAATATGTCGATTGTGCATTTCTTTCAGCGGCTCCGACAGAGGTCGGAAGAGGGCGTAGTCCCGATGCTGAGCAGCAAAGATAAGGTGGTCGAAGAAACAAAAGAAGTTCCGGAGGAATCAGCGGCGCCTAAACGTGAGTTCGTGAAGGGACCAGATGAGGATGCCAAAGATAAAGCGGTGGAAGGCGGGTCTCTCCTGGGAGCTTTCAAGCGCAAGTCACTTAAGGGTGGCGAAGATGATTTTGGCTCCAACGCCTTTATCTCGGAAGTGGCTGGCGCTTGGCAATTGCCATCGCTTGATCTCTTGGAAGCGTCTTCCGGCAAGGCTCAGGGCGGAGACGTGGAAAAAAATGCTGAGATCATTCAAAAAACATTGGGACATTTTGGAGTGGAGGTGGAACTGGGCGGCATTCAAACTGGGCCCACTATCACACAATATACTTTTCGCCCGGCCGTGGGCATAAAATTGAGCAAAATTACGGGCCTGAGTGATGATCTGGCGCTGGCTTTAGCCGCGCATCCCATTCGCATTGAAGCGCCGATCCCCGGCAAATCATTGATTGGGATTGAGGTGCCCAACAAATCAATTGCTACCGTGCGGCTCAAAGATATTTTTCAAAGCGACTTGTTTCGGAAGCGCACGTCCAATCTCATGCTGTCCCTGGGCAAGAATGTGAGCGGCGAACCAATTCTGGGGAATTTGGAAAAAATGCCGCACCTGATGATTGCCGGTTCAACTGGCACGGGTAAAAGCGTGTGCGTGAATGCCATCATTACGGCACTGCTCTATCAGAATTCTCCGGATGACCTGAAATTCATTTTGGTCGATCCCAAGCGCGTGGAGCTTTCACTTTATAACGGTATCCCACACTTGTTAGCGGATGTGATTGTGGACAATGCCAAGGTGTTGAGTGCCCTGAAGTGGGCGATTGGTGAAATGGAACGGCGTTACATTTCCTTGCAAGAGACTGGCTCGCGGGATATTCGCTCTTACAATCAAAAAGTGACGGAGGGGCACCGCAATCGCAAGATCGACAAAGAAACGGGCGAAGTGACGGAAGAGGAGATCAAAAAGTTGCCGTTCATCGTGATTATTATTGACGAGTTGGCGGATCTCATGTCATCGCATGGCAAAGAAGTAGAAGGGGCTATCATTCGTTTGGCCCAGATGGCGCGCGCCGTCGGGATTCACCTGATTGTGTCGACGCAACGGCCCAGTGTGGAGGTTTTGACTGGCCTCATCAAAGCTAACATTACCACTCGCGTTGCTTTCAAGGTAGCCACTCAGATTGACTCACGGACTATTCTGGATACGGGCGGAGCCGAAAAATTGTTAGGCAATGGCGACTTGTTGTTCGTGACGGGTAACTCTGAGGGTCTGAAACGTTTGCAAGGCGTGTTTGTGTCTGAGTCGGAAGTGAAACGGGTGGTGAAATTCGTGAAGGGACAGAAAATTGAACGGGCTGATGAAGAGATCGGCGAGAATGTGGTGGAGAGCAGTGAACCGGGCGAACAGGAAAAACTCACCTTTGACGCAGCCCCGACAGGGAGCGATGATGAGGACCCAATGTATGAAGAGGCCAAAAAGGTGGTGATCGAATGCAAGAAGGCTTCAGCTTCTCTTTTACAACGACGCCTGAGACTGGGTTATGCCCGAGCCGCTCGCATGCTAGATATTCTGGAGGATCGGGGCGTGATTGGGCCAGGGGATGGCGCCAAACCGCGAGAAGTCTATATTGCTCCCAACGATACTGAATATGCTGATCCGATGCTGGATCAGTCCAAGCGTGACAAGTGGCAACTTTAGCTAATACTGACCGGCACAGTTGCAGGATTTTCTGCGGGATGCCATTATGCTTTCATGGTGCCAAACACATTTATCAAGAAAAGTATCGGTTCACTGACTTTGGGGGAAAAACTGAGGAAACTTCGCAGTGAGCGACGAATTAGCCTGGCAGAGGTGTCCCGAGTCACCAAAATTCAGGTCAAATATTTGGAACATTTGGAGAACGGAGACTTTAACAAATTACCGGCCGATGTCTATATTAAGGGATTCCTGCGCAGTTATGCCAATTTTCTGGGAGTGAGCGAGGAGCTGCTGGTGCGCAAATATGAACGGGAACGAGACATTCACAAAAACATGAACAAGACTGGTGTGTCGGACGAATTCATGACGCCGGTGAAATTTTCCAATTTTGTGATCACTCCCAAGCTGTTAGTGATCACTGCTGGAATAATAATTTCCGTGTTGGGATTTGCCTATCTTTATCGAGAGGCTAACACCTTCATCTCCACACCGCTTTTGGTGGTTGACTCTCCGGTTGAAAATTTTGTGACGCGTGATCAAGCGGTATCAGTTTCCGGAGTGTCGGAACGCGATGCGGAAGTCACGATTAACAATCAGGCAGTGGTGGTGGATGACACGGGCCGGTTTGGAGTGATGATTGATTTGCAAGAGGGCAGCAACACAATTGTCGTACGAGCTAAAAATCGTTTTGAGAAGGTGACTGAAAAAGCACTTTCGGTGCAACGAGAAGTAGAGCCAGTGGCGGAGGAAGTCGCTCCGCCGGCCGAAACTTCAGCGGAAAATAAACAAGCGATCAAAGTTGAAATTTCAGTTGATCCAAGTCCCACCTGGATTTCGGTGGAGGTGGATGGCGATCTCAAATATAGCGGAGTGTTGGAGGTGAGCGACGTCAAAACCTTTGAAGGCAAAAGCAAAATCGTGATCGGATCAGAGCGTGGCAACAACACCTTCATTAAGCTTAACGGAGCTGAGAAACAACTCCTCAGTCCTAATCCCGGTGAAGTCAAAAATATCACCTTTGTCGCCATTGAACAAAAATAATTTTTTTTATTAATCTAATATCCAAAAAAATATGGCCAAAACAACTGAGGCTCCCGAGGAAAACAAAGTCGACAAAGTAGTTGATGAGATCAGAGAGAAATTTGGAGAGGGATTAATCATGAAGTTGGGGGATATTCGCAAGGTGGATGTGGCGGCCATTCCGACTGGTTCAGTGTCGCTCGACATTGCCTTGGGCATTGGTGGCGTGCCGCGCGGCCGGGTGATTGAAATTTATGGACCGGAATCGTCTGGCAAAACGACGCTCGCTCTGCACATTATTGCCCAGGCCCAAAAAGCGGGAGGCACTTCAGCCTTTGTGGATGCCGAGCATGCCCTCGATCCGGAATATGCCAAGAAGATCGGCGTAAAGATTAATGATTTGCTCATCTCGCAACCGGATACGGGCGAACAAGCACTCGACATTGTGGAAACTTTGGTGCGTTCCAACGCAGTAGATGTGATCGTGATAGATTCCGTGGCCGCTTTGGTGCCCAAGGCGGAAATTGAAGGGGACATGGGTGACCAGCACATGGGGCGCCAAGCCAGGCTCATGTCGCAAGCCCTGCGCAAGCTCACGGCCATTATTGCCAAAACGAATGTAGTGGTGATTTTCATCAATCAGATCCGCATGAAGATTGGAATCATGTTTGGTAATCCCGAGACCACCACGGGCGGACAGGCGCTCAAATTCTACTCCTCGGTGCGCATGGAAGTGCGACGCTCGGCGCAAATCAAGAAGGGCGAGGAAGTGGTGGGGAATCGCGTGAAAGTGAAAATTGTGAAAAACAAAGTGGCCCCACCATTTCGCACGACTGAATTCGACATCATGTATAACGAAGGCATCTCGCAAGGCGGGGACATCTTGGACACGGGCGTGAAATATGAAGTAGTGGCCAAGGCTGGCAATTCCTATGCTTTTGGCACTGAGAAATTGGGAGTCGGCCGTGAAGCTGCCAAACAATTCTTGAAAGAGAATCCGAAAGTATCAGCGGCCATTGCCAAAGCGTCCAAGGAAAAGGCCAAGGAGATATAATAGGCGATATGTGATTTTCCAAAGCCCGGCTCGTGAAGTCGGGCTTTTGTTTTAGTCATAGATAGTGCAGAAATATATTACGATCATGACCCTTGCCAAAATTGAAAAGACAGTATATAGTGAGGAAACAATCTGGAAAGTCCCGGTCAGTCCCGCCTCTCCTAAGTGAGGGGATAGGACGGACAAGTATCCATCAGGATCGGACTTTCTTGGTGGTTTTTGTTTTTATTAGTTAACCATTTTAGTCATAAACTATGCAGTATGAAATCTGCTACCTAGTCGGTGAAGCGAAAGATGCCGAGCTAGACCGAATCAAGGGGGAAGTTGAGCAATTGATCACTGGCAAAGGCGGGGCTTTTGTGGGGATTGAAACTGTGGAGAAACGCAAACTGGCCTATCCAGTTAACAAGGAAATCCGCGGAACCTATGTGGCGCGGCGTTTTGAATTTGCTCCAAGCGAAAGCGAAGAGGCTGTAGAGAGCAATCGGATTAGCGAGATCAACAAACAGCTGACTTTATCAGCTGACGTGATGCGCGCTATCGTGGTGAATGCCGCAGGACTTCCAGAACTCAAGCAACCAGAAGTGCGCTCTTCTTTGCTGCGTCGGGATGACTCGCGTCGGGGAGGTGGCGATCGTCGCCGACCAATGCGTCCGACCACCGGCTATTCTCGCCCGCAAGCATCAGCGGCTCCTGTGAGCGCCCCGAGCGCTCCAGTGGAAAAGCCAGTTGAGAAAGCAGCTGAGCCAGATCAAAATATTGATCAGAAATTAGATGAGATCTTAAACATCTAACAGGCGAATGGCTGTGAGTAATAACCATGGGTCGTTCGAATAAATTCTCAAGATTTACGAACATCCAAGTTAACACTCCCGACCAATTAGCGTGACAAGGTCTATGAACATCAACAAAGTAATCATTGTCGGAAGATTGACTCGCGATCCAGAACTGCGCACCACGCCTTCCGGTCAGACCGTAGCTTCAGTGAGCGTGGCTACCAATCGTTATTGGACCGACAAGAGCGGACAGAAGCAGGACAAAACTGAGTTTCACAATATTGTGCTCTGGGGACGCCTCGCGGAAATCTGCGGACAATATTTAATCAAAGGTCAGGAGGCTTATTTCGAAGGACGGTTGGAAACGCGCAAGTTCACTGGCAAGGATGGCGTCGAGCGCAAAGTGACCGACATTGTGGCGGAGAACATGCAGCTTGGGAGCAAACCTCAAGGAGCCTCGCGAGCCGGGGGATTTGCACCGAGCGCCGGCGCACCGGTTCAGAAGTCACCAGTGGCCGCCCCAGCCGAGGAGAACATTCCAACCATTAATTTGGATGAGGAGCCAGGCGAGGTGAAAATCGAGGACATTCCTTTTTAAGTCAATTACCTAATACGTTAAAATAATTTTATGGAAATTAAAGGCTGCTATTTCTGTCAGCAAAAAATGGATTCAGTGGACTACAAGGATGCCTATGTGCTTCGCCGGTTTATGAACTCACAGGGTAAAATCTATCCACCGAAGAAATTCGGGATCTGCGCCAAGCATCAGCGTTCGTTGGCTAACGCCGTCAAGCGCGCACGGACCATGGCCTTGGTGCCATTCTTGATTAGATAAAGCGCATAACGCATAGCGTGGAGCGCGTAACGTATTGTATTATGCTAGGTATTAACGAAATCAAAACGGGAAAGAGCATCGTGATTGAAGGTCAACCTTATGTGGTGATTTATCACGAGCATTCCAAAACGGGCCGGGCCGGAGCGGTGCTGCGCACTAAGATTAAAAATCTGGCCACGGGGGCAGTGTTGGAGCGAACCTTTCAAGGCGCGGATAAATTAGATGAGGCCGACATGGCCAAATCGAAAGCGCAGTTTCTTTATCGCGAGCATGACAATTTCTATTTCATGGACGCAGAGAGCTATGAGCAGTTTGCGCTATCCAAAGAAGTGTTGGGCGACGCCGCGCAATATTTGTTGGAAGGAACGGAAGTGACTATTCTCAATTTCAACGGCAATCCAATCAACATGGAATTGCCGATCAAGATGACGCTCAAGGTGGTGGAAGCGCCGCCGGGCATCAAGGGCAACACGGCCACGTCAGGGGACAAGGTAGTGACAGTGGAAACGGGGATGAAGGTGACTGTTCCGCTCTTCGTCAAAGAAGGCGATCAGCTCATCATCAACACCGAAAAGGGAGAGTACGTGTCGCGCGCTTAGTAGATACAAAGTGATATGATTTCAAAATACCCCCGACTTTATGTTGGGGGTATTTTTTTATGACTGGTAGCTTGGTCAGGTGTTCGTCCACTTTCTTTGGCGTCAAAGAAAGTGGACAGAAAGAAAGCGCCGATCCTGACTCCACTCAGCGGAAAATTATCACTCCGCTCGCTAAAAGTTCAGTCTTCTCCGCCTAGGCGGATACGATTACAAACTTTTTTCACGCTCGCTTCGTTCAATTTTCCTGCGCCTCGGTCGTCACGGACGGATTATTGTTACACACATTTAGGTATGGGCGGAATACTTTGACACAAAACTCTGAATAAAAAGAAGAGCCGGTCGAGGTAGCTCTTTTCTATGAAACGGAATTCATAAAGAAGAATTATCTCGGCCGGCTAGTTTCTTGTGTCCGTCAGCTGACGGAAGGACTCGATGGTCCTTCATGGGATGTTAGAACAATCCCATTTGAGCAAAGAGCGTCACCGTCATGAGGGGAACTAACGATAGCAAAAATGCAAAGTGCATTTCTTGCTCCGCCTTTTCCGCCTCGGCGCGCTCTACGCAGCATGGACAGTCTGGTTTTGTTTCCATACTGTTTTACTTAAAGGTGCTTAGAAAAGCAAAAAACGGGAAAATCACCCGTTTCACTCTTCATGGTGTTTTATCACCACGTATCTATTATAGCATAGATTTTTGGTTCCGTCAATATTCACCTGGCGTTGCCTTTTGTCGCGGTGTATGTAGTATTATAGAGGAGAACTAATATGGCGAGATTTACCGTGAGATTCGAACTAACCACCAAATATAAACTAGCCGGCGACCCCGACACCAGATCCGCCGTCCGGCGGCTCGGTGCGGGGCAAGTCAACCAGAACAGTTGTTATTATGCGATTTAGTTTAACCACAAAATATAAATTAGCCGGCGATCAACCCGGGGCGGTTGAGCAGCTGGTGAATGGTCTGAAACAAGGCGAAATGTTTCAAACGCTTTTGGGCGTGACCGGTTCGGGAAAAACTTTCACGGTGGCCAATGTGATCCAACAAGTGCAAAGACCAACCTTGGTTATTGCACCTAACAAAACTTTGGCGGCCCAACTGACACAAGAGCTTCGAACCTTTTTCCCCAAGAACGCCGTCGAATATTTCGTTTCCTATTATGACTATTATCAGCCGGAAGCTTATATTGCTTCCTCGGATACTTATATTGAAAAAGAAGCGCAGATCAATGATGAGATTGATCGCCTGCGGCACAGTGCTACGGCCGCTATTCTGTCACGACCAGACACCATCATTGTAGCTTCAGTCTCTTGTATCTATGGACTGGGTTCGCCGGAATACTACGAAGCTTTCAATTTGACTTTGACGCAAGGCGAGAAGGTTGATCGAGAAAAAATAATTGGCGAGTTATCAGCCATGCATTATCAGCGAACGGATATTCTGGGGCGCGGCAAATTTCGGGTGACGGGCGGAACAATCGAAGTGGTTCCGCCAGGTCGCGAAGTAGCCACGCGCATTGAGTTGGAAGGACAGAAAATAAAAAAGATTTTTGAGTACGACCTCTTGACTGGAAAAAAACTGGGGACGCTTAGCAAAACTCTGCTGTACCCAGCCAAACATTTTGTGGTGCCGGAACCGGTGATGCAAGACGCCCTTGGCTTGATTGAGGCCGAGATGAAAACGCAGGTAGCTAAGTTTCGCGCAGCGGGAAAGATTCTCGAAGCTGAGCGGCTCGAGCGACGCACCAAACAAGATTTGGAAATGATGCGCGAAGTTGGTTACTGCAATGGCATTGAAAACTATTCGCGCTTTCTGACAGGACGCGCTCCGGGCGAAGCACCCTACACCTTGGTGGACTATTTTCCCAAAGATTTTTTGTTGGTGATTGATGAGTCGCATGTGACTGTGCCGCAACTCGGTGCCATGTTCAACGGTGACCGCGCACGCAAACAAGCCTTGATTGAAAATGGATTTCGTTTGCCCAGCGCTTTTGACAATCGGCCACTGAAATTTGCGGAGTTCGAAAGTAAAATCAACCAAGTCATTTTCACTTCGGCCACCCCGGGAAAATATGAACTCGGCAAGTTGCAAGCAAATATTGTTGAGCAGATAATCCGCCCAACCGGTTTGATTGATCCGGAACTGGACGTGCGCCCGGCGCGCGGGCAAGTGGTAGACGTGCTGGGTGAAATCAAAAAAGTAGTGACTAGGAATGAGCGCGTGCTCATCACAACGCTCACCAAAAAAATGGCCGAGGATCTAGCGGAATATTTGAAAGAGAATCAGATCAAGTCAGAATATTTGCATTCCAGCGTGGAGACTTTGGATCGAATCATCACTTTGGAAAATTTGCGGAAGGGAAAATTCGATGTGTTGGTGGGCGTGAATCTGCTGCGGGAAGGATTGGATTTGCCGGAAGTGTCGTTGGTCGCAATTTTGGACGCCGACAAGGAAGGCTTTCTCCGGAGTGAAACCTCGCTCATTCAGACGATTGGTCGGGCGGCGCGCAATGTGGCAGGGCGAGTCATTCTCTATGCCGATTCAGTGACCGGCTCAATGCAGCGGGCGATCGACGAAACTAACCGGCGACGGAAGCTGCAAGCGGCCTATAATAAAAAGCATCATATTACGCCGCGAACGATTCAGAAGAATATCGCCTCCATCGTGGATCATGAAATTAAACCAACGGTGATTCAGGAGTTCTCGCAATTGGAGTCGCTGGAAGACGTGGCCGGCTACATCCGACAGCGCGAAAAAGAAATGAAAGAGGCGGCACGCAACTTGGAGTTTGAACGGGCAGCGGTGATTCGTGATGAGATTGGCCAGCTGCGAAAATTGCAGGCAAGTTAGTCAGGAGTAGTTTGCTTGTCTATCTCGAGCAGGTTATAATTTTAGCTAAGAGCAGTCTAACTTTTTAGTTAAAGATAAATTAGCTATGTTTGTTCTCTTTGATGTTGGCGGTACTAGCACTCGGGTGGCTGTTTCTAAAAATGGGAAAAAAATTGATCGCATCCGAAGTCAAGCTACTCCCCAAAAATTTGCAGAAGGGGTTAGTCTAATAGCGCGCTTGGCAGCCGAGCTGTCTCAGGGACAAAGAATAGGGGCCGTTGTTGGAGGTGTGCCGGGACCACTAGATGCACGGAAATCTAAAATAATAAAGGCTTCGAATTTGCCTGACTGGACGAACAAACCGTTCAGACAAAAGCTGGAGCAGATCTTAAAAGCCCCGGTAACGTTGGAGAATGACGCCGACCTGGCGGGTTTGGGCGAAGCGGTTTTGGGGGCGGGACGAGGCAAAAGAATCGTAGCCTACATTACAATTAGTACAGGCATTGGAGGCACGCGCTTGGTGGATGGCAAGCTTGATGTTTATAGTGTCGGCTTCGAACCGGGACATCAACTGATTACATTCAAGGGGCAACCTACAGATTTCGAGTCATGTGCTTCCGGGACAGCTATGGCCAAAAGGTACGGACGGCCAGCGCATACTATTACTAGTGCCAAGGCTTGGACTGAAGAAGCGCGACTGGTAGCGCAAGGTTTAGCTAACACGATCGTGCATTGGTCGCCGGATATTATGGTGCTAGGGGGTGGGGTGGGACGCAGAGATCTGCCGATCGAGCAGGTCAACGCGCAGCTCAAGAAAATGGTGACTATCTTTCCGAAAGTGCCCAAGGCCGTGCGAACAAAACTGGGCGACCAGGCTGGGCTGTTGGGCGCCTTGGTGATATCGCAGGGGTTGAAACGAGGGTGATTGCTGGATTTTAATCAATCGGGTATAATGGAAGAACGTGTAAGTTGTAAACAAATATATACACTATGAGAAAACAGTTATGGCTCATGGGCTTGGTGTTGCTCGTGACGCTCGTGGTTTCCGGTTGTAGCTGGAAACGTACCACCACTCTGACGTTGGATCAGGCCAAAGAAAAAGTGCTCCAATTTTCAAAGGATAATTTGGTGCCACCTGGGACAGATATTCAAATCAAAGAGGCAGTGGAAGAAAATGGCCTCTATAAAGTGGTCTTCACTGTTGAAAAGCAAGACATCTCTACCTATGTTACCAAAGACGGGACTAAATTTTTCCCAAGTGCCATAGAGTTAGACAAGAAAGAAGAGCCGGCACCAGAAGATAAGTCGGTCGCTGAAGTACCTAAGTCAGACAAGCCGAGCGTGGAGATGTTTGTAATGAGCTACTGCCCTTATGGAACGCAAATTGAAAAGGGCGTTCTGCCAGTGTTGGACACGCTGAAAGACAAAATCGATTTTTCACTCAGGTTTGTGGATTACGCAATGCATGGCGAAAAGGAAGTTAAAGAGAATTTGCGCCAGTATTGCATTCAGCAGACAGAACCAGCCAAGCTGAGCAAATATCTGACCTGCTTCCTGAAAAAGGGAGAAGGTACGGAAGCGAGTTGCATGAAAACAGCGCTGGTTAACTCTGCCAAGGTGGCCAGCTGCGTGACAGCTACGGACAAGGAATTTAAGGTGACTGAACAGCTAAACGACAAGACCGCTTGGTCTGGCCAGTTCCCACCTTTCAACGTCGATAAAGACCTGAACGATCAATATGGCGTACAAGGTTCGCCGACGTTGGTGATTAATGGAGTGGAGGCGCAGGCAGGGCGTGATTCGGCCGGACTACTCAACACGATTTGTGATGCCTTCAATGAGGCTCCGAGCGAATGCCAAGCTGCTCTTTCCTCGGCTGCCCCATCACCCGGATTCGGTACGGGTACGGCTACTGGTGGTAGCGCGAATCCAAGTGCCAATTGCGGAAGCTAGTTTTGTTTCAGGAAGCGATAGAAATCGCCCCGCCTTGGCGGGGCGGTTTTTTTATTGCCAGTGATAACTCATTGACTGTGTCGATGTCTCGGATGATAATGAGTCTAGAACGGGTCAATATTTTAGCGAGACAACAATCGCACAGGCATAGGGAGGGCAGAAAATGACGTTGAACCGTAAGGAGAGAGATTGGTTGTTCGGTATTCCGATGACTGTGGGAGGGCTGGTCGTAGCTGGCAAACTGATGCCACACGATCTGATGAAGCACACGTACACCATGACCGTTGGCGAAAGCACGGTCATGGTGTTGGCGAGCTTCTGCGTTGGTCTGGCTATGGTCGGCGTTCTACTGATTGCCGACTCCTTCTCGCCCGATTGACGGGCTCTCGTTCGGACAGCCTGGCGGCCAAATGGTTTGCCAGGCTTCCTCTTTTTTATTTCCCCCCCCCAGTATTGATTGAAATAGCGAGTTGTATTATTATGTAGGGTACCCCGAAATGGGGGGTTTTGCCGTTGACAAGACAAACTAATTAAAATTATAGAATTTTTTTATGGATAAGTTGATTATTAAGGGAGCCAGAGAGCATAATTTAAAGAATATCGATTTGACCCTGCCGCGGGACAAATTCATCGTTTTTACTGGCATTTCTGGATCAGGCAAGTCGACCTTGGCTTTCGACACAATTTTTGCGGAAGGACAGAGACGATACTTGGAAAGCCTCTCGAGTTATGCGCGGCAATTTTTGGGGCAAATGGAAAAACCAGAGGTCGACTATATCGAGGGCTTGTCGCCGGCCATTTCCATTGACCAGAAGGCGGCTTCGCACAATCCACGCTCGACGGTGGGAACAGTAACCGAAATTCATGACTATCTGCGTTTGTTGTACGCCAAAATTGGTACGCCCCACTGTCCAATTTGTCAGCGGGAGATTACTAAGCTTTCTACGGATGAAATTGTGGAACGGATTTTGGAAATCGGAGATGGGACCAAGATCGAAATTTTGTCACCAGTGGTACGCTCTAGAAAGGGCGAATATTCGACATTACTTCTAGATCTTTTCAAACGGGGATTTTCCAAGGTAGACGTGAACGGTCGACGTTACGATTTGGATCCCAAAGAAACTATCCCGCTGGAACGTTACAAAGTGCATACCATTGATGTGGTAGTGGATGAAACAGAGGTGAGTGCCAACAATCTCAGCCGGATTTTTGAAAGTGTGGAAAAGGCTCTCAAATTGGCAGAGGGATTAGTTAAGATTAAAACACAAAGCACAAAATCCAAAATCCAAACAAAAAACAATAAGCAAAATACAAAATCTCAACATTATCACGAGTTCATTTATAATCAGAAGTTATCCTGTCCAGAACATGAAATTGAGTTTCCAGAACTTGAGCCACGGTTATTTTCGTTCAATAGCCCTTTTGGGGCTTGTCCAACCTGTGAAGGCTTAGGCAGTCAAAAGGAAATCGATCCTGAGTTAGTGGCACCGGACCAAGATAAAACGATTGCTGAGGGTGGCCTAATGCCGTGGAATTACAAGCGCAACAATTATTACGGCGCTGTGCTCAGAGCGGTCTGCAATTTTTATCACATTCCGGACAATGTCAGGTTACGCGATTTGCAAAAAAATCACCTGGAGTTGTTGCTGCATGGCGATCCAGAGCCAGATGAGGTGTCGGTCAGTCTGCGTTCGAAGACTGGGAGCACTTGGCGGTTCTCAGTTGAGTGGCGCGGAGTAATTGGTTTTTTGCAAGATCGCTATTTTAAGACCGAATCAGAATCGGTGCGAGAAAATATTGAACGCTATATGTCGCAAGCGCCATGTTCGACTTGCCACGGTTCGCGTTATAAGAGCGAGGCCTTGCTGGTGACCGTCGGCCAGCAAAATATCCACGAAGTGTCTTTCGTGAGTGTGGAGAATGCCCTGAAATTTTTTCAAGAGCTGCAGCTTTCTCGGCGCGAGGAACTGATTGCGGGCAGGATTTTGAAGGAAGTGCGTAGCCGTTTGGGCTTTTTGGTCAATGTGGGTCTGGGCTATTTGACCTTAGCTCGTTCGGCCAATACGCTAGCTGGCGGAGAAGCGCAACGTATCCGGTTGGCGTCTCAAATCGGGTCACAGTTGGTGGGCGTACTCTATATTTTGGACGAGCCATCCATTGGGTTGCACGCGCGGGATAATGAAAAATTGCTCAAAACATTGTTAGAATTGCGCGATCGAGGAAACACGCTGATTGTGATTGAGCATGACGAAGAAACCATGCGGGCAGCGGATTATTTGGTGGATATTGGACCGGGCGCTGGCAAACATGGCGGGGAGATTGTGGCGGCCGGAACGCCGGCCGAAGTAATGCGAAGCAAAAAGTCTTTGACAGCCCAATATTTGCGAGGCGAGCGTTCAATCGAATCGCCCGCGGTGCGGCGACCAACCAAAAACAAACAGCGCGTGGTTGTCAGAGGCGCGCGGGAGCACAATCTGAAAGATATTACCGTCGAGTTTCCCTTGAAAGTTCTCACCTGTGTCACAGGTGTTTCTGGTTCAGGCAAATCGACTTTAGTGGAAGACATTCTGTATAAAGCCTTGTCGGCCAAAATTATGCGGGCGCTGGAGAAGCCGGGCCGGCACCAAGAAATAATTGGCTCCCACCATGTCGATAAAGTGATCATGATTGATCAGGGCCCGATTGGTCGGACGCCACGTTCCAATCCAGCCACCTATACGGGCTTGTTCACGCCCATTCGAGAGTTGTTTGCACTGACGCAGGACGCCAAAGTCAAGGGCTATGGACCAGGCCGTTTTTCTTTCAATGTATCCGGCGGGCGTTGTGACAATTGTCAGGGGGAAGGTTTTCTGAAAATAGAAATGCAATTTATGCCGGATGTATATTTGCCGTGTGATGTGTGTCGCAGCAAGCGTTATAATAGTGAAACGCTCCAAGTAAAATATAAAGACAAAACCATCGCTGACGTCTTGGCGATGACGGTTTCTGAGGCGCGCGAGTTCTTTGAGGCCTTTCCAGAAATTCATGACAAACTGGCGGTTCTGGAGGATGTGGGACTGGGGTATATTGAGCTGGGGCAAAGCGCTACAACTCTTTCAGGCGGTGAAGCGCAGCGGATTAAGTTGGCGGCTGAGTTGGCGCGTCGCTCCACTGGTAACACCCTCTATGTTTTGGACGAACCAACCACCGGTTTGCATTTTGAGGATATCCGTAAATTACTGGGCATTTTGAATCGCTTAGTAGATGCGGGTAATAGTGTGGTGGTAATCGAGCACAATCTGGATGTTATCAAGTCGGCTGACTGGGTGATTGATATGGGACCAGAGGGTGGGGAGCTGGGCGGACGAGTCGTGGCTACTGGGACTCCCGAGGAAATCGCCCGTTATTGGAAGGAAAGTTCAACGGGCAGGTATTTAAAATCGGTTTTGAAAAAATGAAATATGTGGTATACTTTTAAGCAGCCTAGACAAATGTCTAGATAATTAGCTGACTTTTGTTTCATGAACATTCAACCACATCTCTCGGTTATCATTCCGGCCTATAAGGAGGGAGAACGAATCGGACGCAACTTACTGGAAATTGAAAAATATCTTAGTCGACAGGGGTATGAATATGAGGTAGTGGTAGTGGTCGATGGCTCACCGGACAATACGGCTGAAATTGCTCGCAATTACTCCTCACATATTCCTAATCTGAGGGTTATTGAAAACGAAAAAAATCACGGCAAAGGATATGTGGTGCGTCAGGGGCTGCTCGAATCTCGTGGAAAGTATCGAGTATTTTTGGATGCCGACGGTTCAACCTCGATTACACACCTGGACAAGTTCTTACCAGAATTTGAAAATGGTTATGACGTGATAATTGGTTCGCGGGATGCTGAGGGATCATTCATTCAAGTTCATCAACCCAAATATCGCGAGATGGCTGGCAACATGGGGAACTGGCTTATTCGCGTGGTGCTCGGTTTGTGGAGTTATCCTGACACGCAGTGCGGCTTCAAGATGTTGACTAGTCAGGCTGCCCAAGAAGTGGCCAGTCGCATGGTAGTGGACCGATTTGGATTTGATTTCGAGTTGATTATTTTAGCCAAAAAATTGGGATTCAAAATTAAACAGATGCCCGTTCGTTGGTTGAATGAGGAGGGTTCAACGGTCGGTCTGTTCGGTCCCAATGGATATTTTAAAGTCATACGTGATCTATTTAGTACCAAATGGCGGCTAATGACCGGTCAATATCACATTAATCAATTCACCGATCGGAACAAAAAATAGTCAGGCACAAAAACAAAGAGTATTCATGTAAAGCGTGACCAAAAAATTTCACGTTTTGACTCAGAAATGAAAATAGAAACAGAAAAAATGACAGAAGCTTCGCCAGCGAGCGAATGCGACGCAAAAACCAAAAAAGAGAATGCGTCAGAACTACGGCAGGACTTGATCACTGGCGACTGGGTTGTGATTGCGACTGGCCGAGCCAAGCGCCCGGACGATTTCGGCAAAAAGGAACGCAAAAAAGAGATCGTTGATCCAGAAGTTTGCATTTTTTGTGATCCGGTGCGCAGCGGTCAGGAGCCAGACGTATTGATCTATGAGCGTGCCTCGGGTGATTGGACTCTGCGGGTCTTTCCTAATAAGTTCCCGGCCTTTTCTCGGGGAAAAGTGCCCTGCCAAATTAGTGAGGGTCCATATTTCGCGATGACAGGCACTGGCTATCATGAGGTGATTGTCACGCGGGATCATGATCGACACGTGGCACTGATGGAGCCAATTGAAATTGCTGAGATTTTCGATGCTTTTCAGGATCGGTACCTCTCGCTCATGAATAAAAAGAATGTCCGGTTCATTAGCATGTTCCACAATCTCGGCTCTGAGGTAGGTGGCTCAGTGGTTCATCCGCATTCACAGCTCATGGCCATCCCGGTCATTTCTCCGTATTTACAATTAGAGCTGGATGGCGCAGAACGTTATTACCGGAGTAACAGAAAATGTGTTTATTGTGTTATGGCCGAATACGAGCTGGAACACCAAACACGTGTAGTTTTTGAAAATAGTGAGTTCGTGGCTTTTTGTCCATTTGCTTCCCGCTCAGCGTTCGAAGTGTGGGTGATGCCCAAAAAACATCAGCCATATTTCGAACATATTACGGACGAAGGTAAATTGGCTCTGGGTGAGGCCTTCCAAAAAGTCATGCATTCAATCTTTATCGCCCTCAACGACCCACCGTATAATTTCTATATTCACACTTCACCCTGCGATGGCAAGGATTACCCTCATTATCACTGGCACATTGAGATTTTGCCACACACTTCCATCTGGTCGGGTTTCGAACTGGAAACAGGAGTTGAAATTTCAACCATCCAGCCGGAAGTGGCCGCAGAGTTTTTGCGGAGCAAGTTGTATCAATAGACTTGAAGCGTTGATCTCACGAATATGCACGAAATAATTATTTCCTGGTTCGCTGGCTTTCCCAAGGAACTAGCCACGTTTATTATCGCGGCTATTCCAATCACGGAATTACGCGCGGCTTTACCGTTGGCCTACAAAGTCTATGGCCTGTCGGCTTTTAGCGCGTGGTTTTGGTCAGTGGCCGGAACCTATGTGGCCATGGTTGCCATTTTGTTTTTGCTCAATCCGGTGGCGACTTTTTTGTCAAAACACATCTCCCTGTTCGAAAAATTTTTTGCCTGGCTCTTTGAACATACTCGCAAGCGGGCGAACGGAAAAATGGAAAAGTATGGAGAGTGGGCCCTGTTCATTCTGGCCGCGACGCCTGTCCCATTTGTGGGGGGGATGACGGGAGCCTTGGCGGCTTTCGTTTTCAACGTGCCCTATCGTAAATCAATTCCGCTCCTACTGTTGGGTACGATGCTCTCAGGAATAATTGTACTCTATCTAACCATTTCATTCTCGTAAGCTATGACTACTGGACAAACAAAAAAGTTGGTGATTGGTAACTTGAAAATGAATATCCTGTCACCGATAGAACGCGGTCGATATCTGAAAGATTTTTCTAAAGCCATGGCGGGCAAAAAATTAACGACAGTGATGGCTGTGCTTTGTCCACCGTTTGTTCACTTGGAACAGTTCCGCAAAAGTATTAAGCGCCAAGATGTTCAAATCGGAGCTCAAAACATGTTTCTCTTGGAAAGAGGCTCTTTTACTGGGGAAGTTTCAGCGCCCATGTTAAAGTCGATTGGAACTGAATTTGTAATTTTGGGACACAGTGAGCGACGGCGTTATTTTGGCGAGGACGAGGCAGTGGTTAACGCTAAACTGAAAATGGCCTTGAAGTGTGGATTGGCGCCTGTTGTGTGTATTGGAGATACGCACGAACAGAGGGACAGCGGTGACATGAAGAGGATATTACGCATGCAAATTGAAGGGGCATTGGAGGGCGTCCCAGGAGGAAAACTGGAACAGATCGTGCTGGTTTATGAACCGGTGTGGGCGGTCGGAACAGACATACTGCCAACAAGCAATGAAGTGCTGGAAGCGAAAATACTAGTAAAAAAAATCCTGACTGATTTGTATGGTGCAAAACGGACTGGAATCGTCCGGATACTCTATGGCGGATCGGTTAGCGCAAGAGTGGCAAAACAAGTGTGCCTGGATCCGGCTATGGACGGGGTGCTGGTGGGTCGGGAGAGCTTGATTCCCAGGGAATTTTTGAAAATTGCCGAGATAATTAATGGCTAAATTTATTTTATGCTAGTACCAGTCGCCGACATTTTGAAAAAAGCCCAAGCTGATGGTTACGCGGTGGGAGCTTTCAACACCGTCAACCTTGAAACAACCCGTGCCATTATTGATGCGGCCAGAGATCTGCGCTCGCCGCTCGTTATTCAGGTGACTGAGAAAACACTCGAGTATGCCGGTGGTCGGGCCATTTTCAATTTAGTGAAGAATGTGGCCGACTTCTATGCTCCCGACATCCCGATTGGAATTCATCTTGATCATGGCAAAGGTTTCGATATCATCAAGAGGGTGATTGATATTGGTTTCACCTCGGTGATGTTTGATGGATCACGCAAGCAGTATGAGGATAATCTCATGGTTACCAAGGAGATTGCTGAATATTGTCATTCCAAGGGAGTGAATCTTCAGGGAGAGCTGGGTAGTGTGCCATATTTAGGTGAAATCGAAATGATGGATGTGGCATGGAATGAATATATGACCGATCCTGGCCAAGCCGAAGAATTTGTGAAAGAGACAAAGATAGACGCACTGGCGGTGGCTATTGGTAATGCCCACGGATTCTTTCGGGAACGTTCCGAGCCGGACTACGCGCGGCTGGAGATGATTCAGAAGCGAGTCAGCGTACCATTGATTTTGCATGGAGCTTCTGATTGGGAAAATGGCCGAGTGTCCGAGGTGATCAAGCGGGGTATCACTTGTTTCAATGTGGATACGGCTGTGCGGGTGGCGTTCATCAATAGTCTTATTAAAGCATCTAAGACACAGGAAGGAATTTCCTTTGATATCCGCAAGTCACTTGGGAGTGCTCGTGAAGCGGTGAAGGACGTGGTCAAATCTAAAATCAAAATCTTTGGTAGCGACGGCAAGGCGTAAAGCGTATAACGCATAACGCATAGCATATAACGTTTCGCGTTGTGCGCTGTGCGTTCCACGACTATTTGTTTAGCCATTCCTGGTAAAATTGTTGCAATCAATGGCCAACAAGCGGTGGTTGACTTTGATGGGGTTCGCAAAGAAATAAATGTTTCCCTGGTTTCGGTGAAAGTAGGCGAGTATGTGATTGTGCATGCTGGTTTTGCGATTGAGAAATTAAACCAGAAAGAGGCTTTTGAAATTATCGACGCCTATGAAAGCTAGCTCGCCTAAAAAATCAAAAATCATAGGCGAAATTGAAAAAAAAGCTGCCTTACTTGGCTTGTCTCGACTTGGCGAAGCGGGCAGGTCATTGCGTTTTATGGAACTTTGCGGGACTCATTCGCAAGCCGTGGCGCGGTATGGGATCAAAGGTCTGCTGCCAAAAAATGTGAAGTTGCTTTCTGGTCCAGGGTGTCCAGTGTGTGTGACCGATCAGGAGGATGTTGATATTCTGGTTGGCTTGGCGTTGTCGGGCGTGCCCATTGCAGCTTATGGCGATGCTATCAATGTGCCGGGAAATAAGTTGAGTTTGGATCAAGCGCGTCAGCAGGGGGCGCAAGTCTTTACTGTCTATGACGTGATGCAGGCACTGGCACTCAAGAAAAAATATCCCAAGCTAGTCTTTTGGGGATTGGGGTTTGAGACAACTACACCGATGACGGCTTGGGCGATTAAAAATGGACTGACAGTTTTTTCTTCCCACAAAATTTTTCCGCCAGCCATGGCGGCCTTGTTGAAAAATAAAGAAATAAAGATTGACGGATTTATTGATCCAGGTCATGTGAGTGCTATCATTGGTACCGAGGTCTATAAAAAATTCAAAGTACCACAAGTGATTGCGGGTTTTGGCGCCGAGGATGTCTTGAATGCTATCGATAAGTTGCTGGATCAATTAATCAGAAAAGAATATCTGGTAGAGAACGAGTACGGGCGAGTGGTGCGCCGACAGGGTAATCGAAAAGCGCAGAAAATTATAGTCGAGGTCTTTGAAATTGGTGACGCCAAATGGCGCGGTCTCGGTATGATCAAAAAATCCGGACTCAAAATTAAGAAGAAGTATAGATCACAGGATGCAAGTTGGGTGTACCGCCAGGCCATAAAAAAGATAAGACAAACCATCAAACACAGGCCTACTGGCTGTCGTTGTGGCTTGGTTTTGCAGGGAGTGATAGAATCAACCGAGTGCCCGCTGTTTGCCAAAGTTTGCACCCCGGAAAATCCTAAGGGGGCGTGCATGGTTTCAGTGGAGGGATCATGTAATGTTGAATACCGTTATGGCAAAAATAAACGTTAGAAGCTGGCTAAATTGGGCGGGTATTGTTGTTTGGCTGGCGGTGATTTTCTATTTTTCCTCATTGAAGGGCGGTGGCGTTGCAAATTATAGCGTGCTTTACTTTCTGGAAAGAAAGTCGCTGCACGTTATTGAATACTTTATTTTGACCAGCTTGCTGTATCGTGCCTTGATACAAAATTTTTCTCAAGCCAAGGTATTCATTCTGGCGGGAGCACTGTCCTTGTTATATGCGATGACGGATGAATGGCATCAGACATTTGTTCCTGGCAGAGAGGGTCTAGTTAGAGATGTGTTGATTGATCTCATGGGAATAGTTTTGGCCATAATCTTTATTTGGAGTTTCAAACAATGGATGAGCAGAAAGAAACAATAGAATTGGAACACGGTGGTGGTGGGCAGAAATCATGGGAACTGATTCAGATGATCAGGCGAGTTTTGAACTTCAAGGGAAAATGGACAAACACGGGAGATGATGGAGCGGCGCTGGACCTCAAAAAATGGGGAAAAATAATTTTTACAACTGATTCTTTTATTGTCGATCCACTTTTTTTCCCGGGCGGGGATATCGGAAAAATTGCGATGTGTGGGACAATTAACGATTTAGCGGTGATGGGCGCGCGGCCTTTGGGAATCGGCCTGAGCCTAGTGATTGAAGAGGGATTTTCCAAAAGTGATTTAGTCAAGATACTGCAATCTATTAACGTTGTTTCGAGGCAGGTTGGCGTACCGATTGTAACGGGGGACACCAAGGTCACAGAGCGGGGCAAGATTGATAAAATCGAAATTACCACTTCTGGAATTGGGCTGGCTGACAAAATAATCAATAACGGCGGGGCAAAACGGGGGGACTATATTATTTCTTCGGGAGACCTGGGTGAGCACACGGTGGCATTGCTCAGTTCTCGTTTTAATTATAAATCCAGAATCAAAAGCGATTCCAAACCATTGGATAAAGAATTATCGGCGGTAGGCAAATATCTCAATGCTTGCAAGGATCCGACGCGGGGAGGATTGGCCGCCAACATTGTGGAGATTGCTGACAAATCAAAAGTGAAAATAATCCTGGACGAGAAAGCCCTGCCTTTCAAAAAGGAAACGATCGCTATCTCAGAGCTGTTGGGTATCGACGTGATGTCGTTTGCCTCAGAAGGGCGATTTATTGCGGCGGTTCCGTCGAAAAACGTGAAGAAAGTTTTGGCGATGCTCAAAAAATATAACAAAGAAGCCAAAGCTATTGGTCGAGTCGAGCGTGGCAAGGGCGTGTTTCTTATGACAAGATTGGGCAGTCTGAAACCAATTGAAATGCCGAGAGGGAAACTAGTTCCACGGATTTGCTAGGTGATAAAAGATTTGTCCCAGGCTAATCCCCGCGTCGCCGCGCGGGATTTTTTGGTTAACAATGGCACCTTTGGAAATTAGATACTCGGAAATTATTTTATTATTGGCGATACCGCCGGATAAATATAGCTCAGAGCGTTTAGTTTGTAGCTTTCTGGTTATCTCATATAATCCTTGGGCAATGTAGAGTTGAGCGGTGGCGGCGAGGCGTTTTTTATCTTCGCTAATATTTTTTAGCAGGTATTCAAATAGAGGAGTAGTTAGTAGTTCATAACTTATATCTTTCAGCTCGTAACTTTTTCCTATAACAGGTTTCAAATCCGTGTATGGCTTCGTGGAATTCCGTTCCAGCAATATTGCTGGTTCGTGTTTGTAGTTCCTTTCGTTTTTGGCAAAACCTAAAAGGATTGAAATTGCATCTATAACCCGGCCAGTGCTGGAAGTTTCTTGGCAATTAAAATTTTGTTTAAGTTGATTGTATAATAACTCAAACTGATTGTGAGGATAGAATTTTTTGATATATTTATAAGCTTCATCTTTCGACAAAAATTTCGACAGAATGCTAATAAGCATGCGGGCGGGTTCTTTCACGGCCAAATCCCCGCCAATCATGAGTTGGTTTTCCAAATGGCCTATTCGTGGAGCGTGGAGCGTGGAGCGCGTAACATTTATTTTAAATACCTCGCCGCCCCAGATGTTACCGTCTACTCCATAGCCAGTGCCGTCGAGAGCGATGCCATAGGCGTTAGGTTTCAGCTTATAGGTTTTAGAATTTAAGTTACTTTCTCCGATGGCCGAAAAAATATGCGCCAGGTGGTGCTGCACCTGGACGTGTCGGGCCTGGAATTTTTTGGCCAATTCTTTCCCAAGCGCAGTCGTTTTATAAAGGGGATGCAAGTCGGTGAGTATAATTTTGGGGCTGATGTTCTCTCTTTTCAAAAAACTAATCACCGCTTTTTTGAATCGGTTATAGTTCACATCTTCCAAAAGGTCGCCAAAATCTTCGGAAAAAAATACCTTCCCTTGGTAAAATACGGAGAAATTTCCGGCGGATTCGGCTCCAAGAGCCAGGACGGAAAGCTTACTTTTTAGAGGTAGTCTAAAACTTTGCATGGCTTCATTATATCATCGGAGTCATATAACAAAAACAACCCCACCGAAGCGGGGTTGTTTTTTATACGAATTGGATTCGGTACTAGTACCGGCCTCGGCCTCCGCCGAAATCGCGCCGCGGTCCGCGGTCACGCATCCGTTTCTTGTTGCAGTCGTAGCAGTAGAGGTTCCCGTAGGTTCCGTCTTCTCGCTTGGTCGGCTGGAACGGCAGCTCATTGATAGCTGTTCCACACTCTGAACACGTAAGACCCAATGCGGAAACGTCAAACATTTGCCGCTGTGGGCGTGGTCCGTCTGAATATGTCATCTAAGTAATTGTCACCATCCTTTCTAGTTTTCACCCGGACTTTTAGCCCCGTAGCGGGAGTCCGGAAATATCTGGTGACTTACTTAGATTAACGGATCTAATCATCTTAGAACGTATCCAAAAATCATCACCTTGGCAACAGTATAGCATCTGCGGGTTTGCCTGTCAAGCTACGAATGTTGAAAAATACCTAATTTAAGCCAAAAGTAGCTATTGTCAAGTGTCCCAAATCATGCTAAAGTAGAGCAACGCTAAGTGTTGTTTGTTTCTCAAGGAAAGCTCAAATGGAGGGGAATCAGCCAATTGTCGAGCAATCAGCGGTGGTCGCTCGCAAAAAAGCCATAAACGAATCGTCCTACTATGGGGTGGGCGGTTTTTTGTTAGAAATTGGGAAGGTGATCTTACTGGCCTTGATCATTATCGCCCCTATTCGAGCGTTCTTGTTTCAGCCGTTTTTTGTGCAAGGCGCTAGCATGGAACCCAATTTCTTGGACGGAGAATATTTGATTGTGAATGAGCTGGGGTACAAGACGACCAACGTGGCGGGTCTTTTCAAGGTAACTCCCTTCAAATCAGTCGAGCGTGGCGATGCAGTTGTTTTCCGTTATCCCAAAAATCCGAGCCAATATTACATTAAGCGGGTTATTGGTTTGCCTGGGGAAACGATTCAAATAACAGGAGGTGTAATTCAGATTTTTAATAGTGAGAACCCAACTGGGTTATCTCTGAACGAGAGTGCCTATCTTTCCGCGTCAGTTTATACCAAGGGGGATGTCAAAGTTTCTCTGAGTGACAAGGAATATTTTGTGATGGGTGACAATCGGCCATTTAGTTCCGATTCGCGAATCTGGGGGGCGGTGCCAGAGAACGACATGGTTGGTAAAGTATTACTCAGGGCCTGGCCAATAACTAAAGCACAGATTTTTTAGTCAGGGTTTGGCCCAGCGGGTCGACTCAAGTCTTTATTTTAAAGTAATAATCACATGGTTACTGGCAAATTGAAGAGAAAGCCGAAAGCGAAGGTGGGTAAGGGCAAGCAAGTCCCTCAAGAACCGTTGCTTTTGCAGACGGTGCGTGGCATGCGAGATATTTTGCCGGAAGATCAGCCGTACTGGAATCAAATGCGACGCGTTTTGAATCGCTCAGCTCAAGAATATGGATTTGGTCGGATTGATGTTCCCGTGCTGGAATATGCCAACTTGTTCAATCGATCCATTGGCGAAGGCACAGACATCATCGATAAGGAGATGTATTCCTTTGTGACGCGGGGTGGCGACAAAGTGGCTCTGCGCCCGGAGTTTACGGCCGGAATTGCTCGCGCCTATATTCAACATGGCATGAATGTGCTGCCCAAGCCAATCAGATTGTTCTCAATGGGAACGGCCTATCGTTACGATCGACCGCAGGAGGGTCGTTATCGTGAGTTTCAACAAGGAAATTTTGATATTTTTGGCGAGGAAGATCCAATTTTGGATGCGCACCTCATTCAGTTGGCCTCACGGGTCATGAATAGTCTAGGGATTAAAAATATCGAGTTTCAGCTTAATAGCATTGGTTGCCCACAATGCCGCAAAGAATATCTGAATCTATTGGTAAGCTATTTGGATTCGCGCAAGCAAAAACTCTGTCAGGATTGTCGACGCCGAATTGAATCTAACCCGCTGCGGGTGTTGGATTGCAAAGAAGACAAGTGCACGCAGGTAGCGGCCAGTGCTCCGCAGACAGTGAATCACTTGTGCGTGGCTTGTCACACTCATTTCAAGAGTCTCTTGGAATATTTGGACGAATTGAATTTACCCTATGTCATCAATCATCGGTTGGTACGGGGGCTAGATTACTACACCCGCACAGTTTTTGAGATTTGGCTCAACGACGAGAGTCGTCGAGGCTTCTCTTTTGGTGGTGGCGGTCGCTACGACATGCTGATTAAATCGATCGGCGGAGATGATACTCCAGCCATTGGCTTCGGGCTGGGCTTGGATCGTATTGTGACCGAGATGAAACGTATCAATGCCAAGTTATATCGTGAATCACGACCGCGGGTATTCCTGGCTCAATTGGGGGATCTGGCTAAAAAGAAAAGTTTGAATTTGTTTGCTGAACTGGAAAAAAATGGAGTATTGGTGGCCGAAAGCTTTGGTCGGGGAAGTCTGAAATCTCAATTGCGAGTGGCTGACAAGCTGGGCGTGGAAATTACTTTGATTGTGGGTCAGAAGGAAGCCTTGGACGGAACGGTGATTGTGAAGAATATGGTGAGTGGTACGCAAGAAACAACAGCCGTTGAAAAGTTAGTGGGGTTGGTCAAAAAGTTACTCAAGAGCGAGGTGGTGGTTCTCAAAAACGGAGAGCAGTCCCTTGAGGATGGTCAATTGCAACAAGTTTAGTTATGTGTATTTTTTGCCAAATAGCCAAAAAGAAAATTCCGGCCGAGATTGTCTATGAGGATGAGAAGGTGCTGGCTTTCAAGGATATCCATCCGATCGCACCGGTACATGTGTTGGTGATCACCAAGGAGCATGTTGAATCGGTGAATGAGCTGGTGGATGAACAACTGGCCGGCAGACTTATCCTGGTAGGCAAGAGAGTGGCTCAGGACTTGGCAATTTCCGAGAAAGGATATAAACTGCTCTTTCGGGTGGGGGCAGATGGCGGACAGGAGGTTTCACATATTCACCTACATGTGTTGGGCGGAGCAAAATTGTACGAGGAAATCAGAGCAGAATAACATCTATTAAATTCCATTGGCCTTGCGGGCTGACCAGATTCCAAATCTCAAATTAGCCAGAAGTTTGATTTGAGGCTTGGGTTCTGATAAATGGAATTCCAAGAAAGGGGGTTTCTATGATTGAAGTTAGAAAAAAGGATCGAGAAACATCAGAAAGTTTGATTCGACGCTTTTCACGACGAGTTCAGCAAAGCGGTGTTTTGATGCGCGCGCGCCGATCTAGGTTCCGTGAGGACTTGAAAAATCGCCGCGAGAAACGCATCGAAGCGCTGTATAAAGTGCAAATTCGCAAAGAAATCGGCAAGTTAAAGAAGCTTGGCAAATTTGACGACGAAGCATTGCGCAACGTGAAGCGCAAGTTGAATCAATAATCATTTATTTGGTAATTTAGAAATTTTCGAAGTTGCCAAATGCAAAGAGCATGAAGCTCAAAGACAAAATTTTCGCTGATCTAACTGAGGCGGCGAAGCAAGGAGACGGAGCAAAGCGTGATGCTCTTCGGCTGTTGTTTAACGCGATCAAAAATACTGAGATTGAAAAGCTCAAGCGGACGGAAGGTTTGACTGATGAGGAAACAATTGAGGTAATCGCTCGCGCGATCAAGCAGCGTCGGGACAGCATTGAACAATTTGAGCAGGGCCAGCGCACCGATCTGGCTGATAAGGAGCGCGCTGAAATAGAGATTCTGGCAGTTTATATGCCGGAGCAGCTCAGCGCCGAAGCAGTTGAGGCAGCTGTGCGCGAGGTAATGGCTGGCTTAGGGACAGTTTCGGAAAAGGACATGGGTCGGGTAATGGGAGCAGTCATGGCGCGACTCAAGGGCAAGGCGGACGGAACAGTGGTACGTGAAATGGTACAGCGGGTGATTCGCGAGAGTTAAGGGGCTGTGAGGACAATCGACCGTTTTATGCGTGTTTCTATTGAAGTGCAAAAAAGGGTAAAGGTGGCAATCTCGAATCAACTGTTGAAGCGGGTTATTCTGCGAACGGTGCAAAAAAGTCAGTTGGCTATTCAACGTCGAGGGAGCGTGGTGGTCGGCATTGCTTTTGTGTCTGATCGGGAAATTCAAAGACTAAACCGATGCTATCGACATGTGGATGCGCCAACTGATATTCTGTCGTTTGCCAATTATCGAACCAGCCAGGCGGTTGAGCAGGCTCCGCGTGGCGAACTCGCCCTGGGGGAACTGGTGATTTCCATGGCGGCGGTCAAACGGTCAGCCAAGGAACGCGAACTATCCCAGCAAGCCGAACTTAGGTATATCTTGTCACACGGGGTGCTGCATCTGCTCGGATTCAAGCACGGTGAAAAGATGTTTTCAATTCAGGACAATTTGTTAAAATCAACATTATAATCCAGAGAAAAAATATGGCGATTAAACCTAGTGACCAGGAAAGCGAGATCAAGCGTTTCAATCGGAGTTTTCGGCATGCGCTGAGCGGCCTCAAATACGCCGTGTCATATGAACGGAACTTCCAAATTGAGTTAGTAGTGGCTTTTTTTGTGGTGGTGCTGATAAAAATATTTGAGATCAAAAGTTGGGAAGCGGTAGTGCT
This sequence comes from Patescibacteria group bacterium, assembly GCA_004297805.1. Taxonomy (GTDB): domain Bacteria; phylum Patescibacteriota; class Minisyncoccia; order Moranbacterales; family SCTJ01; genus SCTJ01. Next base: position 36,324 of record SCTJ01000067.1, read on the forward strand.
GGTTTTGATGATCATGTGGGTGTTGATTACCGAGTTGACCAATACAGTTGTTGAGCGCGTCGTCGATATTCTGAAGCCACGCATCCATCCCTATGCCAAGCTGATTAAAGACATTATGGCAGCAGTCGTATTGATCTCTTCAGTTATGGCAGCGGTGGTGGGTATCATTATTTTCTATCCATATTTTCGTCGGCTACTGGAGGAAGGGGTACGCACATTGTTTTAGTCCGAGAAATAGAATTTTTTATTGCGCGAAGAGTGGCTTTCTTGTATAATTCTGCAAGAGGAGCTTTACTAGAGCCTCCCAGGTTAGGTCGTGTATATTATGCAAAAAGGAAATATCATCGTTGGCATTGACATTGGATCTTCAAACGTGTGCACCGTGATTGCGCAGAGTCTTTCTGATGCTGAATTTCCGCGAGTCATCGGCGTGGGAATTGCTCCGGCGGCCGGTATTCGCAAGGGCATGATTATTGATGTTGAGGAAGCGACCAAATCGATCATCGAGTCAGTGGAGAAAGGCGAACGGATGGCTGGCGTGACGGTCAAGAGAGCGACGGTGAGCGTGTGCGGAACAGAAATTGCCTTTCAAGAATCAAAGGGCGTGGTGGCGATTGGGCGAGCTGACGGGGAAGTGACCGAGGACGACATTGATCGGGTAATCAAGGATGCGCAGCATGTCTCGATTCCTCTCAATCGAGAAATTATTCATCTCATTCCCAAGAACTATCGCTTGGATGACCAGGATAATCTCAAGGACCCACTGGGCATGAAGGGTGTCAGATTGGAAGTGAATGCCTTGGTTATTGAGGGCTCGTCAACGCAGATGAAAAATCTGAAAAAAGCAGTTGAACAAGCCGGAATTGAAGTTGAGGATGTCATTTTGGAGCCCTTGGCTACTGCTAAGTCGGTGTTGGACAAAAAGCAGCGCGAACTGGGAGTGGTGGTCGTGAATATTGGTGGTGCGACAACCTCGCTGGCCGTTTTCGAGGAGGGCGATTTGTTGCATACAGCTATTATCCCAGTGGGAGCGGGGCATGTGACAAATGACGTGGCCATTTGTATTCGTACTTCAATTGAAGTGGCTGAAAAAATAAAGCTGGAATACGGCAGCGCCTTAGCCAAAGAATTCAGTAAGCGAGAAGAGATAGATTTGACTGCGGTTGATTCACGCGAAAGCGGCGCGGTGTCGCGTTATCATGTGGCGGAAATAATCGAGGCACGCATGACAGAGATTTTCGGTATGCTAAACAAGGAATTGAAACGTATTGGGAAAGCAGAACTGCTGCCAGCCGGCGTGGTATTGACGGGAGGCGGAGCGAAATTACCGCAAGTCGTGGAATTAGCCAAAGACATTTTTCGATTGCCAGTTCAGATTGGCTACCCGGTGAAGCTGGGAGGAGTAATGGACAAAGTGGATGACCCATCTTTTTCCACAGTAGTGGGTCTGATTATGTGGGAGAAGGAGAAAGAGAGTCTTACGCAAGGCTCTGGAATGTTGCAGGGAGCCTCAGGTTGGTTGCGCGAAGGTTACAAAAAAATGGAACATTTGATCGGAAAATTCCTGCCGTCCTAGGCCAGTCTCAAAACAAATATACAACCAATTCAATTCCTTGACAGTCGCCAGAAGGGTATGCTAGATTTAGGTACTCAGAAAGGTAGGTGGACGGGGGATTTTTTGTTGTTTTGATTGGGAAAAGTGTACATACGGAGTATTTCAATAACCGTTTTCAATAGCCGGCAGGCAACTGTCGGTTCAAGCAATACATATGGCAGAGATTAAACCCGACATTGAGACATTTGCAAAGATAAAGGTGGTCGGCGTGGGGGGCTCAGGCGGAAACGCCATTAGCCGAATGATAGACTCCAAAATTAAAGGGGTTGAGTTTGTGGCGATCAACACGGATGCGCAAGCTTTGCATCATTCAAGAGCTTCGGAAAAGGTACATATTGGAAAAAATCTGACCAAGGGTCTGGGGGCGGGCATGAATCCAGAAGTTGGACGTCAGGCAGCCGAAGAAAATCGGGATGAGATTCAGGAGGTTTTGAAGGGTTCGGATATGGTGTTTGTGACTTGTGGTTTGGGTGGTGGAACCGGATCGGGGGCAGCTCCAATTGTGGCTGAGACTGCCAAAGAACTGGGCGCGCTAACTGTGGCCGTGGTCACCAAACCATTTGCGTTTGAAGGAGCGCAGCGTAAGGCGATTGCCGAGGAATCATTGAATAATCTTAAAGATCGAGTGGACACACTCATTACCATTCCCAACGATAAACTCTTGTCAATTATCGACCGAAAAACTTCCTTGATCAACGCTTTCAAGATTGTGGATGATGTGTTGCGACAAGGCGTGCAAGGAATTTCTGATCTGATTACCAAGCCGGGAGTGGTGAATGTCGATTTTGCAGATGTGCGGACAATTATGCAAGATAGCGGATCGGCCTTGATGGGCATTGGGGTGGCCAGCGGCGAAAATCGAGCTTCTGAGGCGGCTCGAGCAGCCATCAATAGCCCGCTCCTGGAGCTTTCTATTGATGGAGCCAAGGGCGTGCTCTTCAATATTTCTGGTTCAAGCGATTTGGGTATGCTGGAAATTAATGAAGCGGCCAACATTATTACAGAAAATGTTGATCCAAATGCCAAGGTGATTTTCGGAGCGGTTACAGATGACCAAATTCGTAAGGGTGAAATCCAGATTACGGTAGTGGCGACTGGTTTTGATGTAGCCAAAGTGAAAGAGGGGAATGTGCCGACGAAAGTCATTCGACCTTTTTCTGGTCCGCGCGAGTCTGTCAAAGAGGAACCAGTGCAAACGGTGGAGCGGATTACTTTCCCAGCCAAGAAGCCAGATCAAACCATGATTATTGAAGAAAAGGTTCAGCCGCGAACTATTTCCTCGCGACCAGATACACAAGAATTTGAAGAGGACGATTTGGAAATCCCGCCATTCATTCGGCGCAAGATGGATAAATAGTCGGCGATTTATTAGGTTACATTGAATATTTTTCGCCAGCTCCGAGCCAATCGGAGCTGGTTTTTTTGTGGCCTAATCGGTGGTATAATAGACGAATCCCGATAAGGGTTAGACACAGGCCTCGGGTGACAAAGTTATTAGTCGGGTGTCACCGATCGTCGGATAATATGAGCCATAATTAGGAATTATGTTTCAATTTGAAAAAGTAAAAAATATTTTCGTTATCGTAGTATTGCTAATAGCGTTGTCACTCGGCGCATACTGGCTTTTTCGCGAGGTTGGGCTATCTGGAGACGTGTCGGATATGGCGGTTCCTAAGGATGAACAAGTGGTCACTGAAACTCGCAGCGCCATTAAAGGGAAGGTTAGTTTAATTGAAGGTACGGTTGAGGTCAGAGCGGAGAATGAAGATGAGTGGAAAGCCGCGACGGTTGAGGAAAATTTGGAAAGCGGAGCTTCAATTAGAACATTAGCTGGTTCGCGAGCCGCAGTGACATTTGAGGACGGGAGTGTGGCGCGGATCGACGAACAAACTTCTGCAGTGTTGCGAACTGGTCCGGATCAGATTGTGCTTACTTTTGCTGAGGGGAATGTGTTTTGCCATGTCGCAGCCAAGGTTAATCGGGAATTTTCGGTAGTGGCTGGAGGGTACTCGATTACTGCTCTGGGCACAGCATTTGATGTTAAAAAGCGAGGAGCCGTTCCAGAAATCATTGTGCTAGAGAGTAGTGTGATAGTTAAAGATATAGGCGGAAAAGTGCTTGGGAAGGTTGCGGCGAAGCATAAGGCTCAAGTGGAGACGAACGACTTGAAGGATACGGAACTTTCTTCATTGGACTTAACGGACAAATTTTTGACTTGGAGTATGCAGGGAGAAAAAGTAACACTTTCCAAAGAAGCCAAAGAGGCTAACGCAAATGATACTGCCCAGGCGGTTCCGAAAACGACAGCCGCTGAAGTCCCGATCGACAAGATTACTTTAAGTGGAAAGAAAACAGACGCTGGGGTCAAATTGACCTGGTCTGGCTTGGATGCAGAGACGTTAGATAGCCTTAAAATAGTAAAGGCTAGCAAAGAAAATCCAGCGTATCCAGGCGACAGCGTGCAAGTGGTTAGCAATAAAGAAGCAACCACCTACGAGTGGAAAATTACGGATGGCAAAACTTATCACTTTCGAGTCTGTGCCTACAGGGGCGGTAAATGTGAGGCATATAGCAATGACGTTTCAGTGGAAGCCCCGGATAAATCTGACAGTACCGATTATGCTGATGATATATCCCTAACTGCCAAAAAAGATGGCGACGATGCGGTCAAATTAACTTGGACTATCTCAGGCGGAGAAGCGCCCAATGGGTTCAAAATAGTGATGGATGATAGCAGAGATCCGGAGTACCCAGACGATGAGTATTATGATGTTAAAGATTCAAAAACACGCAGTTATGTGTGGAAAAGTGACTACAAAGATACTAATTTTCAGGCCGGCAAGGACTATCATTTCAGAGTGTGTGTCTACGAAGATGGGGAATGTGGCAAGTATAGCGACGATGAAAAAGTTGATGATTTTTAAGGGTGACTTTTGAGTGCCCTTGACGGATAGTTGAAAAACGCCCAAAATAGGTATATAATATAAAAGTGGGAAGGGAGTTATCCCTTTCATAATTACTAACGCACATACCAAGTATGGCGAAGATGACAAAAGCACAGCTCTTCTCAGTGCTCTCCGAGAAGACTGGCATGGCTAAGAAGGATGTGGCGAGCTTTTTTGACACGCTGACCGAGTTGGCGTACTCAGAAGTGAAGAAGGGTGGAGAATTCGTTTTGCCAGGTTTTGGCAAGTTGGTTAAGGTGAACCGCAAGGCTCGCACCGGTATCAACCCAGCCACCGGTGAGAAGATTCAGATTCCAGCTAAGATTGTGGCTAAGTTCCGCTTGGCTAAGGTGGCCAAAGAGGCTGTTCTCTAGTCAATACTTTAAAAAACTGACCAGTGTCGTTTCCGCCTCCGATGTCCATCGGGGGTGGTTTTTTTGTTTAAAGTTATACACAGATACCGTTGTTATTAGTGCTATTTTGTGGTACAATTTTACCAGTCTAACAATTGTTCAAAATAAAAATGAAAAACAGTCAACACGTCGGTGTCTATTTATTCGTCGCTGTCTTTTTGGCGGCTTTTTTTGTAACTATGCCAGTTGCAGCAGAACTTACCCAAAATGGGACACAGGTGCCAATAAATTATGCAATCGAGCCGCTTAATGTTGGGGCAGCCCCAGGTGCGATTGGGCAAAATCCGCCTACTGTCCTTGGCGGCAATCCAACTGTGCCTAGCACTGGTCAAGATTTGTCACAGCGAGATAATATTGTGGCGACTACATCAGTCTACGATTGCAAAGTTGTGTCTCAGGAGGGAAACAGACTCAAAATTTCTTTTGGCATGGCAAATGGAGTGGGTGCTCAACCCCAGATTCATTATAGTATTCAACTTACGAAAATGGACAAGGATGGGCATCGTTTTGTGATAGATGAACAGGTCTCGGATGAGATATTTGATATAGGTCCAGGAGAAGAGGTAAAAAGGGAAGCAGTCTATAGCGCGCCAGACTTTTTGACTGGTAAATATCAGATATGGATCGCGGCGAAAAATAATAATAATCTGAATCTAGGATTTTCTACAGCGGGAGACATAACTCTTTCTGGCAGTGGGAAATATCTAGAAGTGGTTCCCGAAACCTGTTTTCTCACAGTAGGAGGTGATGCGGGGCAGAAATATAGTCTTGTTTATGGAGTTGATGTTGAAAAAACAGAGCAGTTATTTCTGAATTGCCTTGTGAGAAGTCATCTCGACCAAGAGATTTCTGCTACCCCTTCATTTAACAATTTCTGGCGCAATTCTGCGGGGAAAAAAGTCGGTAGCCAAAAATTAGATCCAGTTACATTTCGGCCTGATGTCGACACTGAAATCAAATTGCTGATTCCCAAAGCGGACAGACCGCAGGCCTACGACGCAGTACTTTCCTTGCTGAACGAGAAACAATTGCCCATTTCAAATGGTGTCACAATGCACTACGTCTTGCGAGGAGCAAGTGCGACTATCCAAAATATCTTGTTTGACAAAGATTACTATGCAGAGGGAGATACTGCCAGAATATCATTTTTCTGGACTCCAGCGGCAAGTGCATTTCAGGGTTCGAGGAAAAATAATGCTGCAGATCAAGTTGAGGCTCAGCTATCGATTGTTGTTTTGAGTAATGGTCAAAAATGTGGTGAGATAGACACCAAGTCGATCACCAAGAATGAACAGAATCTGAAGATCGATATTCCGATTGTTCAAGACTGCCTGAATCCAGAAGCCAGAGTTTCTATTAAGGACCAGAGAGGGGAAACTCTTGATGAGGGTGTGTTCTCGGTCACCAGTAAAAATTTGTCAAAAGGGAGTGTGTTGAAAACCGGATCTTCCGAGGGACAGGAAAAGAAAGTGCCAGTGCATGTGATTGCGCTCATTATTGCCGGTATCGTAGCAATTTTCGGAATAGCATCGGCGTATGTTGCTCGGAAACGGTCAGGAAAGATAATCCCAGTCCTTTGGCTGGTAGCTCTGTCTATGCTGTTGGCCGGTGGAGAGGTTCGGGCGACAGCATTGTCTTGGAATCTACCGGCGATTGACGAAAATGGTGTGTCGACAACTGCATATTATACGGTGAATTTTCGGAATAATCCGTGGAACATTTACTCGCCGGGTGGCTTGGTCACCATAGACGCTACGGGATCGGGCGGTGCATGCAGCAATGGTTGGGGAGCGCATGGCTTGATAACCCAAAATTATCTTGGCACACAAACTCAAGTTTTTTATTCCGATTTTGCTCCGGGCGAAACTGTCACGAGTTCTTCCGGGGTTCATCAGTTTTCTGCTCCTAACTCTCCCGGCGTGTATCCCCAGTACTTCATTGGGCTGGCTTATTTTGGCCCGAATGACAACATCGCTTTGCGATGGCAGTATTACAATTGGCAGACCATGTACTATTACGTCGTAGCGCCGGCTCCCATCGCCACTCCAACGTGCAGCGGCTCTAATTCAACGGCTACTGTTACGGGAAGCGCTTTCGCGGGTGCTTCAAATTATCAAATACGTCTGGACACTGACACCAGCTTAAAGAATGGTTTTTGGTACAAAAATATTAGTAGCCTGAGTGACGCCACTGTTCCGGAAGGATTTTCGGGTTGGAATGGATTTTCCAGTTTTTCCGGATACCTTAATCCAGGCACCACTTACTACACCAACATCGCCTACTTCAATGCTAGCTGGGGTTATTTGGGATATGAAAGCCCCTGGAAAAGTTTCGTGGCTAGTAGTTGTACGCTGGCAGCCCCGACTCTTGTCAGTAGTTGCTCTAGCGGAACGCCGACAATTAACGCTTCTTGGCCTGCAGGTGGGCAATCAGGAAGCAGTGGCTACTGGGTGGATGTAGATAACGATAACAATTGGAACAATGGATATATTGCAGCCTATCAAATTCCAGCCGGGACTACCTCTAAAGTAATCAACACGGGTTTGACATCTGGAATGACTTATTACGTGCGGGTCTACTATATCCAAGCCGGAACGCATGGCAACACAAGTAGTATTATGCCCGTCTGTCCAGGAAGCTCGCTAAGCGTTAACAGTTCTAACCTCTGTATTCCAGAAGGCGAGAAAGCTACATTAACCTATGGTTCGTCCGGGTCGGCGTCGTGCACTGGTCGGTCTGTTCCGAACGACCCAAACTGGAATTTTGCTTGGAGCTCTGCTTATCTGAGTGGCACAAAACAAGTTCAGCCGAGCCAAAGCACCACGTATTATTTCAAATGTCGGGATGCTGCCTTGCAGGAAACGCCTGAGAGTTCGGTGGTGGTGGATATCAACACTATGGCGGCTGGTTGTCTCTGGTCTGGATGTCAGACTGAGAGTCCGGGCTGCGGGAATGGAACCGACACGGCCACCTGCTGGGGGAACTGCGGCAAGCCATACGCTGGAACGACACCTTCACCAAAAACGTGTAGTCTGGGTGCCTGCGAAGGCGACAAGTGGCGGGAAACCGGGAACTAACTATGATTGCCAGAAGCTGACTTTCGAGCCGACCACCAACTTTGGGTGGTCGGCTTTGTTATACACACCCATTTTTGCTAGGATGACTATTCTGTGGTACAATTTATTTAATAATAGGGGAAATAAAGATTAAACATAAAATTGGCCCGAACCAAAATAAACAGCGGGTCTACAAAAAAAATATGGAGAAGATGAACCCAAAGCATTCAAAGGCAGTGATTGCCCTGGTTGTGTTCACAACGATTGTAGCGCTGATTTTCTTGTATCGCGAAAAATTGGGAAGCACAGTACGAAATTTAAACCAAACTGGATCAAAACAGGCAACGGATGCCATTCCAACCTTGCCGTATCTAAAATGCGATTTTCAGGATGACGCTGAGGCATATCAGGCGGCTATGGAGAAAGTTAATCCGGAGGCGTGTGCATGTATTAAAGATGGACAACAGCAGGATGAGTGTCAATCAGGGTCTCTGGAATTGGTCAAGTTTCAGCAGATAATCAGGCAATATAATCTTAGTCGTTGCCAAGAGCTTCAGGACACGCAGCGCCAGAAGTTGTGCGAACAAGCGATTACAGATGGCATCGCAAAAATTACGGCGGAGGATCCATTGTATTTAGCTGGTGTCTACATAAATAACAACAATTTCTCCGGGGCTGTCAGTGTTCTGAATGCGGCCATCAAAGCAGATAGTCGGAGCGTGGAGGCTCTTTTGGCATTGGCTCTGACCTATGCCAACCAAGGGTTAGCAGAGCATCGGGAAACCGAATTGGTTCCCAGGGCCTTGGCCTTGGTGGATCAAGCAATAGCGATTGATCCCAATAGCTCAGAAGCCTATCGGGTTCAGGGATTTGTCTATGAAGTTAAGCCAGACTATGAGGCGGCACTCGGGAGTTATTCTAGGTCCTTGGAAATAGATAGTAGCTATGTGCTCTCATATGTTGGTCGGGGTCACACCTACAACATGATGAGTCAGATCGGGAATGCGATGAATGATTTGCAAAAAGCCAAGGAGTTGGACGTAGATAAAAAATACTCGCAGATATATGGACAGCTTTGTCGACTTGAGTCAGAGGGCGGCCAGATCAAGGAAGCAATTGACGACTGCACGAAAAATATCGAGCTGGCAAACGGCGGGCAAAAAGCTGAGGCCTATGGCATGATGGCTAATTTATATTTGCAGGCCGGCCAGGCGGATCAAGCCGCAGATCAAATCCAAATGGCACTGGCGATCGCTCCACAAAATCCGAGCATTAATCTTACCGCGGCCAATGTGTATATTGGACTGGGTGATTTGGGAATGGCTAAGGACTATGCAAATAAAGCAATTAAACTGGATAGTCAGAAAGCCATGGCTTATTTGCAGCTAGCCAAAATATTGTTGCAGCAAAATGATGCCAATGGAGCAGTTACTAACGGAGAAAAGGCACTTTCCTTGATCGACAGTGACGTTTCAATTCTCCTGCCCAATAAGGCAGGCGCCAAACAGAGTTGTTATGACCTCCTAGCGAATGCCTATGGCCAAAAAGAGGACAAAGCAAATGAGACAAAGTACCGTGAGATGAACCTGACTCCAAGCGAAGAATAATTTTCATTCACAAACGATAACACATTCAATATGCACAATATGAAAAAAATGTTTCTCACGCTGGGAGTAATCATTGGACTGGGCATGCTTGTCGGGCCGGAAATCGCTAGGGCGGTGACGGTGGAGAACTGTCAAACCTCGAAAGTTTATGACCGTCGCATAAACACGGAAGTAACTAAGACGGTCTGCGGCTGTGCTTGGACCAAGATCGGAGAAACTTGGTGCACGGGCAGCAGTACCTGTAGATCTGGTAATGATTGTAATCCGAATACGGGGGTTTGTAAGAATTATGCCTGTGGGAGTACTTGTGGTGCATGTGGAACAAACTGTATCAATGATTATAAAATTTCGGGCTATGGGTACACTTGTCAAGCCGGAGGTAGGATAGTGTGCAAGGGCTGGTCTAGCAGTCGGGGGAAACTATTATCACACTTCTGACTGGATCATGAGCCCGACATGCGCTGCAAAATATGGCTATGCCTATGAATACTGCGGTAACTTTGGTGGGACATACTTTCCGAGATGTTGGTACACCACATATTCTGGAACATGTGCGGCGCATACCCTAAGCGTAGCTACGGCCAATGTGGTGAATGGGAGCTCCTGTACTGATGGATCGCCGTGGTGCAACAATGCTCCAGTGGCCCACATTTCATCTCCGGCGATGAACGCAACTTTTGCTCAAGGAGCAAATATAAGCTTCAGTGGTTATGGCACCGATGCCGACAGCGACGCC
>SCTJ01000160.1 GCA_004297805.1 Patescibacteria group bacterium
CTCAGGTCTTGCCGCCCTGGCGTTCCTGCGCCAGGGCGTGTTGTCGTAAGGCGAGCCTGGCGATCTTGCGCTCGTTGGCTCGGATCTGGCGCCGCAAGTCCTCATTGCGTCGCACCAGTGCCACCAGCGGCGACTCATCGCCGAGCACGAGCGCCTCCCCGGCTTCCTGGGTCAACCAAGTCATCGCGTCCCGGCCCGGTCGACGAACATATCGGATGCCTGCTCCAACTCCACAAGCCAGGACCACCCGCACCCTCGGCACGCCAGCTGCGCTTGGTCCTGAGTCGTCCAGGCGATTGCGATATCGGTTCCCTGACAGCGTGGACACGGCGGTTGGTTCATCCTCCCCTCCTGCCCTTCCCGGGCTCGCCGTCTGTCGTGAGTTGCGCCAGCAGTTGCGCCCGGCTCATGCGCCAATGGCGCCCAATCTGTTTGCCCGGCAGCACACCACACTTGAGGTAGCGGCGCAGCGAGGAGTACGGGAGTTTGAGCAACGCCGCGGCTTGTTTCAGCGTGAGAACGTCAGTCGAGTCTGGCTGGGAAATGTCAGAGACAGCAGATTCGTTAAGTTTCGTTGTCATCGGCCTCGTCCTCTGGCAACTCGATTGGAGTAAACTGTTCGACATGGAGTCCCAATTCCAGCAAGTAGAGGAGATCGAGATTGAGGGTGCGGCGGTTGCGCGTAGCATGGCGCTTGATCTTCCGTTTGAGTTCGTCAGGAATGCGGACGTAGATCGAGTTGTCGCGCTTATCCATGCTCTAGCGCTTTCGCGGATGGGCTGCGTTCCAGGCGCGCCAGCGGCATCGGGCGCTGCAGAACTTGTGCGTCCGTCGGTCTTTTATGAAGGGCCCCCCGCACTCTGGACATGCCACTGCTTGCGTTGCGCGGCCTCCTGCTTGCGTTGCCAACGCTTCTGAGGTATCCTGCTGCGAGGGCTGGCTACAACGCATTTCAGGAGTGTTTGCCATTGTAGAAATCGTTCACAGAGGCTTTGAGCGCCTGAGCTAATTTCGGGAGAGCATCCGCATCAGGAGAGGTTTCGCCAGATTCCCAATTGGCGATGGTGTTGGAATGCGTCCGGACGCCGAGCATGGCAAGCTCGAC
>SCTJ01000068.1 GCA_004297805.1 Patescibacteria group bacterium
AAAGCAGATTGTTCAAGAATAAAGCTCATCCTACCGTTACGAGTTACTGATTACTAGTTATTTTCTTTAATTCTTCCAAATATCTCATCGCGATTTTATCCCAGCTATAATTATCAATCGCATATTGTCGAGCCTTTTCGCCAAATTCTCGGCGGAGATCGTCATTATCGAGTAGTTCGGTAATTTTTTTGGCAAATCCATTTGCATCACCCGGTTCCACCAGAAAACCGTTTTGATTATCTTTAATAGCATCCCGGAGGCCCTCCAGATTAGAGGCTACTACTGGTAGACGGCAAGCTGTGGCCTCAATCACTGAAATGCCAAAACCTTCCATGTCTCCGTCGACCTTGATATTGGGCTGGACAAAAACGTCCGCCGTGTTGAAAAGAGTGTTACGCACCTTGTCAGTTGTGTAGCCCAGCATTTTGACTTGCGCTTGTGAGGCGGTGCTCTCGATGGCTTTTTGGATATTTTCCCTGTCTACGCCTTCACCGGAAACAACATACAAAACATTGGCCGGCAATTTGGGCAGAACATTTTGAATAAACCAAGCCACGCCTTTGCGTTTAGCCAGGCGACCGGAGGTCAGTACTATTTTCTTGTTTTCAATACTTTCGCCAACAATCTTTTCCAAGTCTGCACGCGAATAATTTCCCAGATTCCTTTCTGTGTCCACGCCGTTGGGAACAAATACGAATTTGCTTTCTGGAATACCTCGTTCCATACCAACCCGGATTGTTTCATTGCCCACAGCAATCAGTTTGTCCAAACTGGGAATGAAAACCTTGGGCCACAGGAGTTGGTAGAGTTTATTTTTCCAAGTCAGGTCCAAGCCATGGGCCACGGCCACCACCGATTTGCGCGTCAGTTTTTTGATGAGCCAGCCGATGTTACCCTCAATACTGCTACCGAGAAGCAGTACGTCATATTTTCCAACCAAAAACAAAACTGGAAAAACGGAATAAATCAAAAAGAATGGCACAAGATAGCGCTGGCGATTGGCAATCAATCGGACATCAGCTATTTTGGATAGCCAGGTGAAAAGCTCGTAATTTTGGGTTTCTACCCCGCCCACAATGGGGGGATAGGTATGGGAAAGGAATAAAATTCGGGGTTTTTGCATGAGCCTATTCTAGCGCAAAAAAGCCATTGTTTCAAGGCTCGGGGCATGGTATTATTCATCCGTAGAGTTTCCTCCCGCATCTCGTATAATAACGAGTTGCGCGCGATTTCGTTATCATGAACTAAAATTGAAAGACTGTGATGCTAAGAGAAGACTTGTCCGAAAAACTAATCCATCTAACCCGAGACTTTGCCGGTAAGAATGGCGAGGAGAGATTCTTATCAATTCTTGAGCAGAAACAAATTGACGGCACAAATACAAATAACAAGGGTTCCTATAACTGTATTTGTTTTAGCGAAGCTCCAATAGCATCTATTGGACGCATCATTGCTCGTAAAGGACACTCTGTTTCTAGTAATTCTAAAGAGATAAGGTATTCTCCATATGGCTTCATGTTTTCGAAAGAATATTTATTTAAAATTGGTGCAAGGCCTGTTTTATATCAGACTAAAAAAGAGTACGAGCTTCTTCCGGAGGACTTAAAATACAAACATGTTGAATTTGATTTATCAAAGGAAAAAATTGTAGATTGGACTTGGGAAAGAGAATGGCGGCTTAAAACAGATCAGCTTCCGCTAGATCCAAAAAATGTAACATTAATTATTCCAAGCAGAGCTGTTCTTGAAAAAATTATTAGCGACTATCAATCAAGATGTAGGGCTGTAAGCTCGAGAGCATTTGGAGCTTTCCCTCAAATTAACTGGCACTTTCTTGTTCTTGAGGATCTCGGGTTTAAAATATAAGTAACAAAACTGCGCACAAATGGAGAATATAATTAAATTAGCTGAAGCAAGACAACGCCTAATAAAGAGAGTTAAAAACTTCTGATATGTTAGTAAAAAAATCAGATGCAACAGAGATAAGTAACTCTAAGGACTGCACCGTTTGGGAATATGCCTATCCGAGCAAACTGTTCAGTTTTGCTACAGCCCTAATCAATGGTCGTTATCCTGAAGAAAAAAGAACGACCAATTTGGAGTGTGAGGAAGTTTATTATGTCTTGTCAGGCTCGGGCGTTATTCATTCGGATAAAGGAGATTTTGAAATTAGTGCAGGCGACCTTTATTTTTTTGAAAAAGGCGAGATTTATTGGACTGAGGGACATAAATTATCGTTAGTGTTAGTAAATGCTCCAAAATGGTCACCTGAGCAGCATAAAATTGTTGATTAATATGAAAAATGCTGCGAAAGCGTTTATAAAAAACGACTCCCTGGGAAAATATCTTTTTATTTTACGGGATGATAAGCCGGATATCGTTGATCCAAATTGTTGGAGCCTGGTTGGCGGAGGCATTGAGGGCAATGAAACACCCGCTGAGGCGCTGAAGAGGGAAGTCCTGGAAGAAATTGGCATTGAAGTGTTTGATTTGAAGCCGATTCATCAGATGACAGTCAAGCACAATCTCAATGGCAAGGAACTTGAAGTTTATGGACATTATTTTTTGGCAAAAACCAAGGCTTTGTTGGAGGACGTGAAACTTAGTGAAGGACAAAGGGCCGCATTTTTTACCCTAGGGGAAATTAAAAGTAAAGAGAATTTGGCTGTTGCACTCAAGGGGATTTTGTTTAATTATGGAGATATCTTAGGGTAGGCGACCGGAAATTAAAATTTTACATCTGGTAACTATTAAAAACTGGTGCCACTATATGAAAAAGGAAGACGAATTTTTTTCGACGAATCCCGAAAAAGCCACTTCCAGGGTGGCCATTAACGGAGTTATGCTGGCGAGTATTTTTGTGATGCTAGCAGTTATTTTCTTGGATTACGAAAAATTTAATTTCTTGGCTACCGCTCAAATGGTTTTATCTATTCCCTTCTTGTTTGTCTCGTCCTTGGCCTATTCCAAGATTGGCTACTGGAAGGAAACGAGATTGTGGGATTCGTTGGGATATTTTACGACCACCTTTGGAAATTATTTGATGATTAATGCGATGGGATTGGTCGCCGCCGGCATTTCCTATCCGCTGGCTTATTCTTATTTTGGGCTAACGATCATTTTATTACTGACTTACTCGTCCATAAATATCTATCAAACCAAATTAGTCAAAAAACAACTGTTCAAGTTTCTGTTTGCCACGGCAATCATTTTCTTGGGAGGCATCCTCCCCCTGATTGTTTTGGGTGTAAACAATTAAACACGCGTCTATGAAAGAGCTACCAATTTCCGAAACGTATGAGCAGGAGCTGCTCTACATGCCATACAAAAAATCATTAGCCCAGGTTTTGGAAACCATCTGTGCGCAAGCCCCGGTCAATGGCACTTTGCTGGACCTGATGTGCGGGCCGGGTTATTTGTTGGGTCAGATTGCTGAGAAAAGGAAAGATCTGCATCTTTTGGGGGTGGATTCAGATGCGAGATACGTTGACTTTTCAAAAGCAAAATATCCAGGGATTGATTTTGAGGTGGGCGATATTCTCGCGTGGAAACCGAAAGAACTTTTTGATGTAGTGATTTGCACGGGATCGGTGCATCATATTCCGTATGAAAAACAAGATGAGGCGGTGGCTAGAATAGCCTCGATGGTCAAACCGGGTGGATTTTGCATAATCTCCGATTGCCACATAGATGATTATTCCAACGAACAAGAGCGCAAGTTAGCTGCCGCTAAATTGGGCTATGAGTATCTGAGAGCAACCATCGCCAATGGGGCGCCCGAAGACGTGGTCGCGGCCACTATTGATATCCTGCACAACGATGTCATGATGGATGAATTCAAGACTTCAGTGGAGAGGCGGATGCCCGTTTACCAAAAATATTTCAGCGAAGTAGAGCTATCCAAAACTTGGCCAGACACAGATTCTCAATACGGAGATTATTATGTGGTCTGCAAGGGTGCATTAACAACAACCAAATGAAAAAAATAGTAACGCTGGGAATCGAACTCAAGGATGACTTCAAAAAGAGATTGGAGGCGATCGGAGAACTGCAAGAAGCAGAAAGTCCTGAATCTGCTGAAGATTTTTTGCAAAAGACTGAAGGTGCTGATGTGATCTATAGCGATGGCGAATGTTTGCTGGAAAGTTTGCCTAAATTGAAAAACGTTTTTGTGACCTATCCCTATGTGGAGCTGGGGGTCTTTAACACCGAAGCGCTGGGGAAAAACGGGGTGCTGGTGGCCAACGCTCAGGGCGGAAATCGGGATTCGATTGTGGAGTGGGTGATGTATATGACCTTGTCCTTGTTCCGAAAATTTGCCCCGATGGTCAGAGCCACTGAGAATTTTCCGGTGGAACTGCAGCAAAGTCTGCGGGGCAAAAAAACCTTGATTGTGGGCCACGGAAGCATCGGGAGCCAGGTTGGTATTTTGTGCCAGGCCTTTGGCATGGAAGTAACCTTCTTTGAGCGAGGCGATGATTTGACGGCCAGTGCGAAAGACGCGGATTTGATCGTCAATTCCTTGAATTGTAATTCGTCCAGCCAGAATCTGTTGGATGAAAAATTTTTCCTGAATCTCAAAAAAGGATCTTACTATATTACCTTTGTGAGGCCATATACCTATGATATCGATGGCTTAATCAAGGCCATCAATAATGATATTGTGGCCGGAGCAGCTATAGATTGCGACCCCGAAGGCTTTGGTGATACAACCAACGCATTTTATCAAAAGGCCTTGAGCAATTCCAAAATACTAGTCACGCCTCACATTGCCTTTTCCACCAAGCAAGCGGTGGCTAATGGGCGTGAAATTGCCATCCAAAACATCGAAGCATTTCTGAAAGGCGAGCCAAAAAACGTATTAAAAAAGAAATAGATGGCAGACTCTTCTGGAAAAAACTTTTTCGACGGAGAAGATTTCGGGGATGCGCCATTTAGACCCCTTATTCCAAAGTATTATCCTGCTGATTATCAAGAATATATTCGCCAGGAAACCGAATCGCTGAAAGCAAAAGTTGGTGGCGCAAAGCGGATTTTGGAAGCCGGTGTGGGAATCGGTAGGCTCATTACCGAATTGGCGCCATTGGTTGGGGAATTTGTGGGAGTTGATAATGCCCAGCGAATGTTGGAAGAATCGAGAAAGGTGGCTGAGAAATTTTCGAATGTGCGAATAGAAAACGTTAATCTGGAAGAATTAAGCAAATTTTTTCCAGAAAAATATTTTGATTTCAGTCTTTGTGTTTGGAACACCTTGGGTAACGTCAAAGACGAGGTAGTCGTGCTCAAGGAGCTGGCCAGGGTGACGAGCGAGAGTATTTTTATCACAACTTATCTTAAAGGTACGCTGGAAAAAAGGGAAAACTGGTATAAAACTGTAGGCATAAATATCCGCAATATTGATGAGAAAAATGAAATTTTCTATTCTGAGAGTGGACTAAAGTCAAAATCATTCAGTCCGGAAGATATGGGAAAATTGGCTAATATGTCGAATTTGCAATTGGCCGAATCTAAAATTATCAACGACGTGATGCTTTGGACCGAATTGAGAGCAGTTTAAGATTTTACCAATAACTGAAGTAAGCCTTAGTCATGCTAATTGAAATAAAAAAATACATAGCAGGCGCCAAGGAAGCCGACGGTATCGCGGTTATTTTTGATATTTTCAGAGCCAGTAACACTATCATTGCCTGTTTAGCTAGTGGTGCCGAATATGTCATTCCGGTGGGCGAGCCAGAGGAGGTCTATAGGTTGAAAGAAGAAAATCCTGACAGCTTGTTATTTGGTGAACGAGGTGGCCTCATGCTTGCCGGCTTTGATTACGGCAACTCACCGGCGGAAGCGGCAGTCATGGATTTGCGTGGTAAAAAAGTCATCATTACGACTTCTGCTGGATCACAGGGGATTGTTAATGCATCCAGGGCCGACGAAGTCCTAATCGGTAGTTTTTCGAATGCAGAGGCAATCATAAATTATATTCGTGCTAAGAATCCCGCGAAAGTTAGTTTGTTGGCGATGGGAGAGGGAGGCACCAGACCCGCCATAGAAGATGAGCTATGTGCAAAATACGTCAAAGCCAAATTGGAAAATGACGAGGTTGATTTTGACCAAATGAAAGCGGAGATTATGGGCTCAGATGGAGCCAATCGATTGAAGAAGCTTAACCAAGAGAGAGATCTCGAATTTGGACTGAAATTAAACATCTATAAAGTCATTCCCAAATTAAACAAAATGACGAACAAAATAGCCAGTTGTGATTACTAGTATTTAAGAAATCAGGTTATGAAATACGAAGAACAAGATTTATTAGATCTGTATAAACTCAAGGTTGAGGAACATTGGTATACCATGTTCAACCCTATTCTGGCATACTTGGGAGATATCGGGGGTAAAAAGATTTTGGATATAGGGTGTGGTTCTGGTGAATTGACTAATGAGCTTTCAAAGCATGCAAAGGATGTTGTGGGGATTGATTCGTCGAAAGAGTGGATACACCATTGCAAAAATAAATATGCTAATAAGAATCTGCAGTTTATCCAGGCCAATGCTCACAATCTAAAAATATTTAAGGACAACTCTTTTGATGTAGTTGTCATGAATATGGTTTTGCCAAACATTTATAGCTCAATAGAAGTTAGAAAGATATTTGCTGAGATTAGACGAGTTGTTAAAAAGTCCGGTGATGTGGTCTTTAGCGACCTACATCCGTTATGTATCATGACCAAAAAGGAAGGCAATCGAGAACAAAAATATTCAAAGGGCTTTTCCTATTTTAGGGATGGTGCTAAATTTTCGGCAATTGTAACGCTGCCTAATAAAAAGGAAATAGAATTTTCAGATAGCCACTGGTCCCTAGGTTTCTATACCGCCGTGCTGAGCGAATTGAATATCTATATCAAAAAAATTATCGAATCAAATTATCCAAAAAATGCTCCGAAAAAATTCTTTAGATACTCGTTTCCGGAATACATAATTTTTGGCTGTAAAGTGTTTTAGTGCTGTGTAAATCAAACATCGTCGTAGAAATAAAATTATTTTTTTAGCTGTTGCTAGTATGCAGTCAAATGAACAGGAAAATATATACACTGACGAAGTGAATTATGCCAATACGCCTGACGCTTCGGTGTGGGGCACGGAGGATGAAGCCACGGCTACTTTGCTAGAGCGAACTAGTATCGCCGGTAAGTGGCTCAATCTCTGCGCCGGTGACGGCAGGTTTAATAATCAGTTGTTAGGGAAAGCCGACGAAGTCGTGGCTGCTGATATTGACGAGAGTGCTCTGCAAAAACTCGTTCGCATTACATCCGAGGCGCTGAGGGGAAAACTTGCCACGAAGACCATGAATGTTGTTAAGCCATTTCCTTTCGCGGATAATACGTTTGATGGCGTATTCTGTGTTGGTACCCTGCACCTCTTTCCAAGACCAGTTTTTCAGAGCATAGTGAATGAAATGGGCAGAGTCTTGAAGGTGGGCGGGCGGATAATCATTGATTTTGCTACTGATATTAGGAGGACTTATCCGGACGGCAGTCTTTGGGTTGTTGAGAATGAACCAAATTACACGCTAGAAGAAGCCCTCCCTTTTCTCAGGGAAATATTTAAGCGTTATAGGATAGCCATTATCACTGACAGGGCTGAGTCTGAGAGTGTCAAATTAAATGATAAGGAATACGTTTTTACTTCTAATTTTATACTCATTGATGCGGTTAAAGAGTAAAGAAGCACGACGTATAAAATAAATAATCTAAAGGCGAGAAGTAGAATCACAATCATTCTGATTCATATGAATAAATGGAAGCGCTTAAAATCAGAACTAGCTTATGATTCCAAGTTTTTCAAGGTGCGGAAAGACCTGGTTGAACTGCCGAGTGGTGAACAAAAGAAATGGACCTATTGGGACAGTCCTGATTCGGCGATGGTTTTGGGGATGACCCAAGACAAAAAACTGGTTATGATCAAACAATATCGCTATATGGCTGACGATGAGGTGATTGAATTTCCCTCTGGCTATAATCATGGAGCCGAGACGATTGAAGCGGGAGCACAAAGAGAATTCGAGGAGGAAACTGTTTATTCTTGCAGCTCATTGTCGCCTCTTGGTACATTTTACGAAACCTATGGCCAACTTAATCGCAAAATCCATTTATTCTTTGCGGACAATGTCGTGAGGATGGAGCAAAAGATTGACTCGGGAGACTATGTGCCAGAAGATATTGAGGTGGTTCTAGTTGATTTTAAAGAGGCTGTCGATATGGCGGTAAAAAATAAAATTGTGGCTATGGGCTCCGCTTTGGCAATCTTGTTGTTAAAAGAAAAATTGAAATAACGGCATGGAAAAATACGAACCGATACATCATGGCTCGCCGCCGGGAATGAGAGAGATTTCCGGGGAAGCGGCGGACGTTATCCGATTGCTCCATCGTGGGGTTTGGGCGGGTAAGCTAGTCAACGGGCAAGAATTGCCAGTGGGTGGGTCTTTGTTTTCAGATGACTTAACGATCAGACTCAAGCTGGATTTTGACTCTTTCGAGGATCAGCTGGGAAGCTTTACGGCCGAAAGAATCTGGGACGCCTATGAACGAAATAAAAAGGCATTGATAGAGTGGTTACATAAGGCTGGTTCCAACATCGATCCATATGTTTATTACGCCTGCTATCAAGCGCAAATGAAAATGCAGCAACTCTTGGAGTTTGATCCAGTAGTACCAACTAATTCGTCAGAAAGAAAAAAAGTTTATGATGGAGAGGGGATTCCAAAACTATCGGACTTTAAGGGCAAGAGCGAATGCGCTGAACAGGCGGCGCTAGGAAAATATTTGTTGCAAAGGATTGGGGTTGAATCAGCCTATGTGAGTGGTATTGGCATGCAAGACGCGAACGATTCTGACGAATATCCTGAGGAGCACAGTTTCTTGGTCATGAAGAATCCCAAACATAAAGGGGGCACTTTGATTTTTGATATTGCCAGACCGCATTCTCAGAAAAGTGTGTCTCGGATATTGGACACAGATGTGCCCATGACATATAAGTTATTGCAGAACCACGAGGAACTGCTAGTTGGTGCTACGGACGTTTTGGGTAAGGGGGGTCGGCTGTGGTTTGGGGTGGGCGAGCCTGTGGCTGGAAAACACACGACAATCAGTGAAGTACCTACTGGCCAAAAGTTGAAGCGAGAATAATTTATGCATAATCACGAACCACAAAATTATCAATGCCCATTTTGCCGGGTAGTCAAAGGCATTGAGGACGAATTTGTCTACTCCAGGCAAGCGGATATCTTTTATCGCGATGAATTCCTCACCGCTTTTGTGGCTTCGCATTGGTGGCCGAACAATCGGGGGCATGTTATTATTGTGACAAACGAACACATTGAAAATAGCTACGATTTACCAGACGATTTGTCTGACAAAATCCATCGGTTGGAAAAGAAGCTGATGCGGGCCCTGAAGGAGACGTATCAATGTGACGGGGTATCATCGCGGCAGCACAATGAGCCTTGCGGCGGCCAGGACGTTTGGCATTATCATTTGCATATTTTCCCGCGCTATGAGAAGGATAAACTCTATTCGCTCCATGAGGAAAAATATTTGTCTAAAGCAGAGGAGCGAGTGCCATTTGCGGAAAAGCTGAGAAATTGTTTTAAGAGATAACTAAGCGTTATATAATTTATTAGTTTAACCATAAAATTATGAAGGAAATGGTAATGGCAACGGGCGGCGCTGCCGTGGAAGACACATTTGAAGCTAGTCACGCGAGGGCCAAGGAGTTGCTTGGTACAAAGTATGACGAGCAGCGGGTTAACGGGTGCATGTCTTTTCCTCCAATTCCGCTCGAAAAAATGTTTGAAGAACTTGAGTTTGACTTGCATTCCGCAGCGACGGAAGAGGAAAAAGATATGGTCCGGACTGCCTGGCTGGATAAGTACGATTTGATAACTGCGGCCGCAAATTACGTCGACGAAGATACTGTCCAAGAATAAGATTACCTGCATGAAATACGGAGATTTTATCGCTCAAGCTCTGGAAGAAGCATCCAAGGTTGCTCGGGAGAGCTTTGGCAAAGTCGCTGGTACCGTTAAAGCAGGGGATAATAATCAGGTACTCACCGAAACCGATCTGGCAATTGGCCGATTGTTGATTGAAAAGATTCAGGGCCAGTTCCCGGAGCACAATATCATCGACGAAGAGGCGGGCGTAATTGATAAGCAATCTAGTTTTACCTGGGTGATTGATCCAATCGACGGCACCAGCAACTTTGCTAATGGCGTGCCGCTCTATGGGATTATGCTGGGACTCATGGAAAATAATAGCCCGATAGCTGGTGGATTGGCCCTACCAAGTTTTGCGGAAATTTATGTGGCTGAAAAAGGCGAGGGCGCTTTCTGTAATGATAAGAAAATTAGTATTTTCAGTGATGGCAATTTGAAAAATGCACTTGTGTCCTATGGTATTGACGGGCACCCGGAAAAACCTGAATTTACTAGGGAAGAATGTGCATTGCTGGCGGAAATAGTTTTGAATATCAGAAATCTCCGCACGAGCAATAGCGTCTTTGATGCCGCAATGGTCATGAAGGGGGCTTATGGAGCATATGCGAATCGTACGAGTAAGGTCTGGGATAACGTGGCTCAACAAATAATCATTGAAGAGGCCGGCGGAATATACACAGACTTTTTTGGAAATAAAATAGATTATTCCAATGCCCTTTTGCAACCGCAAGATAATTACACTTTTTTGGCAGCGCCTCCTGCTCTGTATGCGCAACTGCTGAAAATAATTAGTTCTCATTAAGTTCAATAGGCGAAGCATATTGACCAATCATTATAATATACAACAAGAAATGTAGATTTATAAAAGTTTAAAAAATATGCCAAAAGTAAAACTAGACGAAAAAAATATCCGTCACTGTCGTTGTCCGCAGTGTCCAGTGCAAAAGAACAGTGCCTGTTCGGCACAAAAATTAGCCGATATGAAGGCGACAGCTAATCCGGAAACATTGCCCCGGGAAAATGTGCCAGTGGTTTATTGCTCAGTGGGCAAGGCAACGTGTAGCGATTTGGATTCGCAACAGGCCTGCATGTGTCCAACATGCCTCGTTTGGGATGAGCACGATTTGCAGTCGATGTATTATTGCACGCGTGGCAGCGCTGACAAAATTAAGTAATATAGAATATGCCAGAACCAATTTTTCCAGACATGCTTGAAAGTGCTGGAGCTCCCATCACCTTGGCTTTTGCGCCAGAAGGAAAAGCTTATTTTAGCGAGAGGATTAGCGGTAATCTTTGGGAGATGGACCATGGCGCCTTGCGTTTGGTAAAGAATTTTCCAATTGTGCCTTACACAGGGCATCACGAAACCGGCTTGTTAGGCATTGCGCTGGATCCAGATTTTTCTCAGAACGGATATATCTATTGTTATTACACGCAGGGGACTGGCGAGAAGGATCTGTGTAACCGAGTGGTGCGAATCAAAAAAGACGGGACGAGTGAAGAAATCCTGCTGGATGGCATCCCGGCTGGATCAATGCACAACGGCGGCATTCTGGCTTTTGCGTCGGATAAAACTTTGTATATTGGCACAGGCGTGAAAAATGAGGAGATGCAAAAATCACAGGACCTCGACTACCTGGGTGGCAAGATCCTGCGCATTAATCGTGACGGATCGATTCCAACTGACAATCCTTTTCCTGGCTCTCCAGTCTATTCCTTTGGCCATCGCAATATTTTTGGCCTGGCGTTTCATCCGCGAACGGGCAAGCTATATATCAGCGACGTTGGGCCAGAGAAAAACGACGAGATTAATATTATTGAGAAGGGAGGGAACTATGGTTGGCCAATGGTGACGGGTAAGGCAAATAATCCAAATTGGGTTGATCCAATTGTGACCTATACCCCCACCATTACGCCGACGCAGTGCGTTTTCGTGGGGGAGGACTTCTATTTTGGCAGCTTCAACGAAGGCAGCGTTCACCGACTGACTTTGGGTGGAGAAAAGATGGATCAAGTGGCGAAAGATGAGATTGTCTATCGTGGTCGACCATTTGGAGTGGTGGGTGTTTTCTTTGGGTCGGACGAAAAATTCTATGTGACTACACCCAACAAAATCATTCGCTTTGAACCTGAGGTAAATTAAAAAACCGAGGTCTTGCCTCGATTTTTATTATACCAATCCCAGTCTTGTAGCTAGTATGTATTTTGCTAGTCGTCGATGCGGTTATTTAGCATGCGTTGTTTGCAGTCAGCGTAGGTTTTTTCGTCAAATTCAGCGGTTTGGGCGCAGCTAATCACTCCATTATTTACGCGGAGATTTTGTTCCTTTTTCTGTACCTCGAGCTGCTTAGTTTGAATGACAAGTTCTTCTAATTGTGTTTGAAGCTGACGTTTTTGAATGGCTAGTCCTCGGAAAGCGGTGTAACCGTAGATTATAGCTATGGCCAGTGCAGCCATGGCTACTCCAATAGCAGCGGCGCAATATATTTTTTTGGGCTCTAGAGAGCATGGTTGCATATTTTCTTGGCCAATTTAATTGATTAAGGAGGGCCTAGCGGCAACTATTTTTTGTATTTCTCTTTGCGGAGCAAGTAGAGCTGATCCTCGGTCATTTTGCGACTAGTTTTGATCATATCGGCAATGAGGGCAAAGACCAAAAATTGCAGGCCGATGAAGAACAGGGTAAGCGCTAGAATCAAGTAGTTGCGGTATTGGGTAATTTTGAATTCTGGCAGATAGAGGAAGAGAAAATAAATGAATACTCCCAAGGCGAAACTGATCATGATCACGCCTGGAATGCCGAAAAATTTCATGGGACGTACGTCACGCACTGCCTTGAGAATGATCTTGAAACTGTTGTTGACGTAGTTGAAAACGCTTTTAACGACTCGGGATTTGCGATCAGCAAAATAGGTCACTTCCACCGGAATCCATTTGATAATCAAATTTTTTCCTAGGGCATCAATGATCACTTCTTGGGTATAGGTGAATCCGCCTGGAAGATTCAAGCGCAATAGGGCTTCGCGGGAATAAGCGCGAAAGCCGCAAGTCAGATCGTTAATCTTGGAGCCCATGAACTTTCCGATAATCCAAGCGGCCACACGATTGAGGCGGTGCTTGATTTTGGGCATATCTTTGGGGGCCTTTTCGCCAAAGCGGTCAGCGCTCACAATGTCGGCCTCGCCTTTGAGAACCGGCTGAATGAGTTCAGCGATATCGTTCGGATTGAATTGTCCATCAGCATCAATGTTTACCATAATGTCGGCTCCATTTTGGAGCGCTTGCTCCACGCTATCACGGAAAGTCACCCCAATGCCGCGGTGTACCCCGCGATCATAGACTGAGTTAGCTCCAGCTTCGCGGCTATGCGCAATTGTTTGATCGGTGCAGCCATCTCCAGTGACTTGGACAAAAACTTCATCCACGCCGGCAATTTGACGGGGGACACGCTTAATGGTAGCGGCAATTTTCTCCTCTTCGTTCCAGGCGGGTAGGTTAACGACCAATTTCATGGTTATTTTAGTTTAAAAATAATTTGATCAGAGTTGTCTACTGTATCAAAGACACAATTTCTCAACTTACATTCCGGGTTTTCATAGCCCTTAGCCATAAAGTCCTCTTGGCAGCGTTTCATCATTTCACGACAGGCTGCGCGGTGGGAGTCAAAATACATCCAGTTCACGTCATAGCCGCGGTAACGCAAAATCAAATAAGCCACCCCCACGATGCCGACAATCCAAATGACAAATTTAAGGATCTTAAACATATTTGTTTTGTTGCGCTAAAAATTTACCGCCAGATTGTCTACTGACAAGTATATCGTTTTGCGACGTTTCCGTAAAGAAGGTAGAAGTAGGACTATTTGCGTCCAATTCCGCCATAGAGAATGCCCAGTTTTTTGAGAGCCTCTTTATCGAGTGCGTTTTTGCCATCAATGACCACTTTAATTCCGAAAGCGTTGAATTTGTCGGCCGGAATCTCCATGAATGCCTGATGATTGGTAGCTAGAATGATTGCTTCGGATTTCTCGAGCAGTTCATCGATATTTTTGACCGTGGACATACTCGGGACGAACGGATCGAAGATGTGCACTGCGGCTCCCTTTTCACGCAGAATATTGAGAATGCGCAGGGAAGGGCTTTCACGCAAGTCTCCCACATTAGCTTTGTATGAGAGGCCGAGCAAACCAATGTTAGTACCCTTGATAGATTTTTCAACCGCATTGAGCAGATCTTGCAACATGTTGATTGTATAATGCGGCATGCTGTTGTTGATGCTTCGGGCGGTACGCAAAAACTTGTGGTCAAAGTCGTTCTCTTTGGCCTTCTCGATGAGGTAGTAGGGATCAACTGGGATACAGTGTCCGCCTACGCCGCAACTGGGCCAATGGGCCATGAAAGCATAGGGCTTGGTAGAAGCGCCGCGAATCACATTGGTGATATCGATGTTCATGAGGGCGAAAGATTTGGCTAACTCGTTCACGAAGGCGATGTTGATATCGCGGAAAGAGTTCTCCATGATTTTCACTGCTTCGGCTTCTCCAATGGTTTCCATCGCCATAATGGGTGCGTCTACCACATCTTCATAGAAAGCCTTGGCACGTTCGAGGCCGATGGCATCAAAAGAGCCAACGACGCGAGGAATATTGGAAACATTCCATTTGGGGTCGCCCGGATTGACGCGTTCTGGGCAGTGAGCGATGAACACGTCACGGCCAACCACAAATCCCGCTTGTTCAAAAATCGGCTTCACCACTTCTTCGCTCACTCCCGGATTAACAGTCGATTCCAAAACAACCAGCGAACCTTTTTTCATGTTAGCCGCCACTGTCTTGGAAGCATTGATGACTGGTCCGAGATCTGGGTAATATTTTTCGTCTACTGGAGTCGGTACGCAAATAAGATGGATATCACAAATGCGCATCAGTCGCGGATCATGGAAGGTGTTAATCTTGACTTGCGGTAACAACTTTTCCAAAAACTCTTCCTTGAAAGGACTGATGCCTTGCTCAATTAACTTCAGTTTTTCCACATCCGTGTCAAAACCGAAAACCTCGTAGCCTTTCTTGGCGGCTACGGCAGCGAGCGGCAAACCAACATAACCCATACCAATCACGCAGACGGTTGGCTTGGTTGATTTACCCTTAGTAGATTCGGAGATCGAAAGATCGACTTGCTCCGTCTCAGCTAGTTGTGTGATAACTGCATTGATCTCGTCAATTTCATTTTTTCCCGCCATAAAATTGCCCTTAATTATGCCAATAACCGTTTGGTAACTTTAGTATGCCCAGGGGTCGCTGTCAAACGCTGAAACGAGATTAAAGCATGCTAATCTAGGCTTGTCAAGGGTATTTGCGTGTAATTAACCGAAAATAAAAATGCATGGTATAATTTATCAATCATTCAAAACTTTCTTTATGTGGATACCCTATGCTGTGGTTGGCGCGCTCTTGCAAGCGGTGAGTGCCGCGATCAAGAAAAAGTCACTGAAAAAAGCCGGCATGAACAATGTAATCGGTTTTATTTCATTTCTGATTGCGGGAATTCTCTTTGGTGTGACCTATGGCCTGACTATGGGCACATTTTGGCCGGCTGAATTGTCAGCGCGGTTCTGGGAGGGGATGACCGCCAACGTTGCTTTGAATATCGTGGGGATTTGGTTCATGTATCGCGCGCTCGACAGTGCTGAATTCAACTACCTGATGCCATTCATGACTCTGACCAGCCTGACGATTATTTTACCGCCCATTTTTTTGTTGGGCGAGATCCCGTCAGTTACCAGCCTTTTGGGCATAATCTTGGTGGTTGTGGGCGCGCTAGTGATGAATTATGTGTCCAAAAAGAAAGTTTTCAGCGAAGCGGAAGCTCAGCAGCGCAAAGACAATCTCAAAGGCGCACTCTATTTCATTGCTACGGCCATCTGTTTCACTTTCACGCCCACCACGGCTAAGATTGCGATCCAAGAAAGCTCAGTGCTATTCACTTCTTTCATGGCGCATATCCTGATTAGCTTTGGTTTTTTGGCGATGCTCTTGATTTTTCGAGAGGGTCAGAGAATGAAAGCCATGTTGGGACAAGAAGAATCACGCCCATTTCTCTATGGACTCTTGCTGGCCGGCGTGGTGATTGCGGTGGAGAACGGCAGCATTAACCTGGCTTTGGACATAGCACCAGTGGCCTATGTCATGGCCCTCAAGCGCTTGATGCCGCTCTTCGCCTTTCTCATTGGCTATTTTTACTTCAAAGAACGTACTCATTTGCTCCGAAAGAGTATCGCTACCGCTTTGATGGTGGCCGGGACGATGGTGATCACAATCTTCAAATAACACTGGTTTTTACCTCAATTTGCGCCCATAATTTGGGAGTTTTTCTTATTGACAAACCATAGTAAATATGCTACTATGGACGGTTCCTGTTTTTTGACAAAATAGCGATCTGACCAAGGGGTATAAAAGACCCCCAAATGGTCGGATTGATGAATATAGTGAAAGATAGGCAAGAACAATAAGTTGGGTAGAGGCAAGAAGCACAGTACTAGGCAATGGCAATTGGAAACATGGAAAAAGGAGCTAGCCATGAACAAGGTAAAGCAGATAGTCAGCAATTGGACTTACCGGCCTGCGACCATGGGTTTCTGGACAGGGATGATCGTCGCGATCAGTGTCGTACTGATAATCTCGCAGGTAACAACGGCCAGCATAACCGCTGGCGTTGCCGTGTTACTCATCGTCTTCTCCCTCCAGCTGTTTCTCTCGCGACCCACCGCCCAAGAAAAGCAGGTAACAGAACGGGCCCGTCAGATCTTGAGCAACATAACTTACGATGTTCTCCTTCTGGGGCGTATGCCCAACAGAGAACTGCGGCAAGCCTTGCTCGAGAAGATCGATCAGGAAGTGCAGAAGTTCCACAGTCGAGCCAGCGGGACGGAATGGGAGGACGAAGTCGCTGAGCAGTACGCCGACTTGCGCAAGCTGGTCGCCGCTCATGACACGCCACTCGAGACATTGCTCATGATCAAGCTGTACGTCAACTGAAGGAGGAACGGAAATGCCGACAATCAGGTTGGACCAGTTCACTCAGCGCCAGGTCACTCCGACCGTGGTGCATTTCCTGGACGGTGTCGTCACGGAGGCGAAACTCTCCGAAGTGGCGGATAACACCGGACAGAAAAGCGTGAAGGTGATGGTCAACGAGGAAGAGGTGAGCATTCCCCTGAGCGACACCGAGAAATACGACATCAAGGTAGGGAAGCACATCCGGGGTTTTGTCGTCGAGAGCTATGCTTACGACGATGGCACCACGATCTTCTACTTCGACAACTTCTACCCGGCCTGACAAGGGCGACGCGAGCAAGGGAGGCCTCGCCGTAAAATAACCGCGACGATCATTTCAAAGAGATGTTTTAGCAATTGGCAGCCCATGGAAATTGAGAGGAGATTGAAGCCATGAAGATCCGGATTTTCTCGCCCGTGTTCAATGCCGCGAAGTCCGTCGCCCGACTCGTCAACGAGCTCGACGACGTGGAGCTGCTGCTCAAGACGCGCGGTCACCAGCTCGAGGTGCTGATCATCGACGACAAGTCGGGCGATGGCACCGCCCAGCTGCTCGACGAGGCCAGCGCGAAGTTCGCCTGGCTCCGTGTCCGGCACAACGAGCAGAACCTCGGCAACGCCGGCAACATCATCGCCGGCTACCACTGGGGCTCCGACGACCCCTCCGACGTCGACGTCGTCGGGTGCATGGACGCGGACGGCGAGCACTCGCCCTACGCGCTGGTCAGGCACCTGAAGATGATCGAGTCCGGGGAGTGCGACGGGCTGGCGGGGAGCATCATCTTCCCCGATCACGACGCCAGCTACCACGACCGCAACATGATGCGCTTCTGGGGCGGCATGCAGGCGGCCATGTCGGGGATCGACGGGATGTTCTACATCCAGAGCCCCGGCTACAACCTGCACCAGCGGCACCGGGTCGCGAAGGCGCTCGAGCTCTTCGAGAAGTACAAGCAGTTCTTCGCCCAGAACACGACCGAGCAGTTCCCGCGCTGGGGCATGCACGGGATCATGATCCACCTCGTCGCCGTCGGGACGGGGGCGCACATCAAGGCCGTGTACCTCGAGTGCTTCGGGAAGAGCCCGAACCGCACGCCGGACAAGCTCCTGGCACAGGCCAACGCGGCCAACATCCACGGCGTGATGCTGAACAAGTTCTTGCCCAAGACGCCGTAACAACGGGAACAACAACAACGATCGGGCAATCCTGATCACAAGTGAGAAGCCTGCAGTGGGGAACCATTTCCCACTGCAGGCTTTTTCATTGGAAAAATTAGAATTATATTTACCCCAGCTTGGGCTTTCTGTTTTCATTAAAGTAGGGTAGAATAAACTCATGAAAATCGGGATTAATGCGTCATTTGCCAGAAAGGAAAATACTGGCATTGGGCAGGTCACGCTCAACTTTCTTCGGGAATTGGAGGGTGTTTTGGCGGTGAACGAAAAGCTTCGGGATTTGGAATTTGTGGTGTATGTTGAAGAAGATTTGCCGGCAGATTTGCACTTGAGTAAAAATTGTACTGTTCGCAAATTTTTG
>SCTJ01000069.1 GCA_004297805.1 Patescibacteria group bacterium
TGATATCGAGAAAACCAAACCGTCATAATCATTATGCGGGCCCTGATTACCGGCATCGACGGTTTCGTGGGCCGCTACTTGGCGGCTGAATTGTCCGCCCATGGTGCGGAGGTTTTTGGCACGACGGTCGGTTCGGACCATGATCACGTTCGGCACATCGAATTAACCGACCCTGACAGCGTGCGCCGGGTGGTATCGGAGCTGCACCCTGATCAGGTGTACCACTTGGCCGGTTTTACGTCGGTCAAGGCGAGCTGGGATCAAACTGAACTGGCGATGCGGGTTAATCGCGATGGCACTAAAAATCTTTACGCCGCACTCCAGAACCTAGACGTGAAGCCGCGCGTGTTGATTACGAGTACGGCCGAAGTCTACGGTATCCCTACTTCAACACCTATCACCGAATCTCATCCGACCACACCCAATAGCCCCTACGCTGAATCGAAACTGGCTCAAGAACGTGTGACCGGCGAATTTCCTGAAGTCCCGACGACCATCGTGCGCAGCTTCCCACATATTGGACCAGGCCAATCCCCGACCTTCGTCACATCCGATTTTGCTCGACAAATTGTCCAGGTTGAACGGGGCCAAGCGTCGGCCGTCCATGTTGGCAACCTGGAGGCGCGGCGGGATTTTTCCGACGTCCGGGATGTAGTCCGGGCCTATCGATTGCTGATGGAAAAAGATACGGCTGGTCAAATCTACAATGTCTGTTCCGGAAACGTTTTGAGTATTCGTCAGGTCCTGGATGCGCTCTTGGCGGCTTCAACGAACAAAGAAATTCTGGTTGAATCGGACCCTGACCGATTACGCCCTTCAGACATCCCTGTCTTGGCTGGTGACTCGACCAAACTACGAAGCACGACCGGTTGGAGACCGGAAATTTCTGTCGCCCAAACAACCTTGCCCGAGATTTTGGCCTATTGGCGGGAGAAACAAGCATAACTACATGGCAGCCTTATTGAACTTAAATGCACAGCTAAATGACTAATCGCGTCCATTTTATTAGAATTTGCAACCGCTTTTTATGAATTCAACATCAGCTACTTCAAAACTGAAAGATATCATTGGGAAGGTGGTACTAGCTCTGGTTCCAAAGGCATTCATTGCCCGTTTATTCTTTTTTGTTAGCCAGGCTGATGGCTCAATTATTACTCTTTCCTATGCGCAGGATGCTGAAGACCTGCTCGTTTCTAAGATTTTTGAAAACCAACCCTCGGGCCTGTATCTTGATATTGGCGCCTACCATCCCAAACGGTTCTCAAATACCTTCCAACTTTTCACAAAAGGTTGGCATGGTATTAATGTTGACCCATTTCCAGGAGTAAAAAAACTCTTTGACCTTGCGCGTCCAAAAGACGTAAATCTTGAAATGGGAATTTCGGAATCATCTGGATCAATGCTCTATCACGTATTTGATCAGCAAGGTGTGAACACCTTTGATGAAAAACGTGTCGAAACAAATATCGCGAATGGTTTCAAAAAACGTGGAACACTAGACATCCCCGTTGACACCTTACGCTCTGTCCTTTCAAAGCATGCACAAAAACAAAAAATTGACCTCATGACAATTGATGTTGAGGGACATGAGTTGCCCATACTTCGCTCAAATGATTGGAGTCAGTTCTCTCCCCGAGTTATTGTTATCGAGATGATGCGACAACTCACTGATCCGGTTAATAACCCTGTATTTCATCGAAATGGAAGGCAGGTTTGGTATGATTGTACTGATGTAAATGAAGATCCGGTACATCAATTTTTAACTCAACAAGGATACCGATTATTTGCCAAAAGTACTGTTTCAATGGTGTACGTACACAAATTATTTGACGATGGAAAATAAACCCGAAAATACCTCTTTAGTAAGTACTGATTCACGATCGGAACATTCCCGTTTCCAAACGGTGCGGGTTGTCCTTCGGAACTTTTCGACTTTAACATTAGCTCAGATACTTAACTTAGCGGTCACATTTTTCGTCTCTATAGTAGTCATCCGCTACCTTGGGGCGGCTGGCTATGGGGAGTATTCACTAGTCATAACGGTCGTCGCATTGTTCAGTTTTACAGTTGACTTGGGTTTATCTCAACTCGTCATTCGTGAGGTTAGTCAACGGCGCGAGGATGCGGCTACATATTTGAGCAATTTTCTTTTTGTCCAGTCCCTTATCGCTGTGGTTGTCTATCTGGTGCTCGTTTTGTATGTCAACGTCATGCACTACCCTTCAATCATTGTTGATGGCTGTTACATTGCTGGAGCTGGGATGGTAATCGGGGCATTCACTAAACCATATGCCGCAATTCTGACTGCTCTCGAAGATATGCATTGGATAGCGGGTGTCAATGTTTCTGTCGGGATTGTAAACTTAATCTTAGCCCTTTTTCTCATACACACACATCAATCGCTCTACTACTTCTTTTTCTTGAGCATTGTCACCAATGCACTCACCTTCCTACAATTGGTCATTCTTAGTCGGAAACGGGTCCGCACACAGTTCACCGTTAATTTGCCAATCGCCCGAAGATTGTTCGTGATGGCCCTCCCCTTCGCTTTTCTAATGATCTTCAATTACCTGTATGCGAAGATTGATATTTTTATGATTGCCTCAATCCTAAAAAACAATGTGGCGGTAGGGCTGTATTCAACATCATATCGTATTATTGATACGCTCATTATCATCCCTTCAACTATCTCTGGTGTGCTGTTTCCAGTCATTGCCCGCAACATCAACAATAAAGCTTTAACTAACTTTGTTGGTTCACGAGCGATTAAGTTCAGCGCTGCTCTCGGCCTACCAATAGCTTTTGGCGCACTGCTTGTTGGTGTGCCACTGATGACCATGCTATTTGGTGTTGATTTCGCAACTTCAGGTACACTACTAAAGTACCTCATCTGGATGATTGCCATGATTAGCACCTATGCAATATTAGGAAATATCTTGGTCTCGGCCAATAAGGTTTCACTCCTCGCGAAATTTAATGCCATCGGTATTGTTCTGAACGTCAGTCTGAATTATTTCCTTATTCGTAAACATGGGATATTAGGCGCGGCCATTAGCAGTATAATCGCCGAAATTGTAGTTATGGGCTTACATATGTATTTTGCCCATCGCTATGTACGATTCGCCCAGCTTGGTAAAGATTTCGTTAAGATCATATTGGCTTGTTTGGTCATGACTGGTGTGTACTTCCTCCTCCCGCCGATGCATGTCTTGTTGGTTATTCTCGTCTTAGCCGCAGTCTATGCTGTGAGCCTGCTCCTGTTACGATTCATCCAACCAGTCGAGAAAGATTTGCTCCGTCAA
>SCTJ01000206.1 GCA_004297805.1 Patescibacteria group bacterium
CCGGCGAAAGCCGCCCGGCACTCCGCCCAGTTTTCGTAAACCTTCAAACTCGCGTATTCGTGGTAATCCAGCCCGGCGCGCCGCAACTGCTTGTCCTCCAGCGCAAAACCGAGCGGCTTTACCAGATGCAGCCCCGCCCCACTATTGGCGCACATGCGTATGATGTTGCCGGTGTTGGGCGGAATTTCCGGCTGATATAAAACAACGTCGAACATGCCAAGAGCCAATCAAAGGAAAGCGCCAAGCATAACCGTTTCGCCGCTTGCAGGGTGCGATTCAAACTGATGTGGAGTAATCTCGCCCTATCCTCGTCCAAGGAGTTGCGACATGACTGAGCCATTGTTGAGTGATGCTGAGTTTGTAAGAAGATTGGGGGCGCATCCTGATTTGCGAAGCCGGATGGAATCGTTGCTGCTGGCCGTTGAAGATGAGGCCGGGGAGCTCAAGACTGCCGATGCGGCTGAAATGCGGGTTATCGAAGAAATGCGCCAGACCGGCAAAGTTGCGCTTCAGTCATGGGCCGAACGCCAGGTAGACAAGACGTCGCAAGAGCTGAAACAAACCGCTGGCATCTGGAGCGAGGGTAAAAAAAACTCTGCTGGCACACCACCTTTGGCGACATCGGCATCGATGAGCCCCAATACCGGGAAGGCAGCAAAAGAGTCCGCCCGTTTGCGCGAAGCGCCCAAGTCAGCCACCGTGGTTGCTCGCGCCCGCTCCAGCGGGTAATTACCGATTTCGGTGCTGACCTGCCCTTCGCGCAAGCCATGGACAAGATAGTTGAACACTACGGCGTCGTGTTGAGCGAAAGCACCATTGCCCGCATCACCGAAGGACATGCCAGAGCGATATTTGAGGCAGCCCCGGAGCCGCAGGGTTGGCCCGCCCAACCGGGGATCAGCACCGCAATCATTGTGGAAACCGATGGCGGCATGGTGCCTATCGTCGAGATTGACGCGACGCAAGCCGACAAGCGCAAAGGCAAGAAGCTCCTGTGGCGCGAGGCAAAAATCGGTCTTGCCCACCCGCAGGGGAGTAAAACACTGGCCTATGGCGGCACGTTACAGGGCGATGTTGATGTGGCCGGGCAATGCCTTTTTGACTGTGCGATCCAGGCTGGATTTGGCACGGACACCCCGATTCATGGCGTCGGTGATGGCGCGCCATGGATAGCCGATCAGATCGAGAAGAAATTTGGCGCGCAGGGCTGCTACCTGATTGATTTCTTTCATGCGTGCGACTATCTCAGTGCAGCCAGCAAGGCCATCAACAGCGATGAGCAGGCGCAAAAAAAGTGGATGGATGAGCAGAAAACCCGGCTCAAAACGCAACAAGCCAACGCCGTGCTGCAAGAGCTGCAGACCCATCTTGAACCGCC
>SCTJ01000070.1 GCA_004297805.1 Patescibacteria group bacterium
GCTGCAACAACAAATCAACTCCCTCACCCTCCAAGTCAACCAAGATGTCCTCCTAGCCCAAGTGGACCTCCACCAACAAGACCTCGACAATCTGAAGCTGCTCCTGGGACTCGACCGCGTCACCACCCCTGGAGACGTGGATATCCTTGGGAAGTTGAGTGCGGAGGTTCTGGAAGGCGGCCTAGTGAGTGTGAAAGTCACAGATGAATCGTCACGCACGATTGGAGTGGCCACGATTGATCCGGTGAAGGTTGATGCCGATAGCGATGGCAAAGACGATGCGACCGGGTCCGATGGAATGAACATTATTATCAATGCATCAGTGGTTGACGATGACACTCGCATTTTTGTGACCCCTGTCGGAAACACTCCAATCGCCTGGATTGTCAGTGACGTCAAATGGGGGAAAGGTTTTACTATCTCGGTTGATAAGCCAGTGTTGAATGCAGCAGATTTTAACTGGTGGCTAGTCAAAGAAACTCAATAAATGTCGGGTATATAATAGTAGAAGATAATAACCTAAAAATTAGGATAAAAAGGTATGAAAGTAGCAATTAACGGGTTTGGGCGAATTGGTCGTCCATCATTCAAAATTGCCTTTGAGAAAAAGGGCATCGAGGTGGTGGCCATTAATGATTTAACCGACATCAAAACGGCCGCACACCTACTGAAATACGATTCGTCATATGGCGTGTATGCTCACGAAGTTGTGGCTGATGAAATCAATCACGAGCTAGTGGTGGACGGAACGCGCATTAAATATCTTTCGGAAACAGACCCGCTGAAGTTGCCGTGGAAGGAGTTAGGCGTGGATGTGGTGTTGGAATGCACCGGCGTTTTTGAAAATAAAGTTGACAATGAAAAACATTTGCAAGCTGGAGCCAAAAAGGTGGTCATGTCAGCGCCGGCTAAGGATGACACCCCAACCTATTTGCTGGGTGTGAATGATCATGAATATCAAGGAGAGACGATTATCTCTAACGCCTCTTGCACCACCAATTGTTTGGCGCCGATGATTAAAGTTTTGGACGACGCTTTCGGGGTGGAAAAGGGCTTTATGACTACCACTCATTCTTATACCAATGATCAGCGGTTATTGGATCTGCCACACCGTGATTTGCGGCGTGCCCGCGCGGCTGCTTTGAACATTATTCCCACAACTACTGGTGCAGCCAAAACAGTGGGCAAGGTGATTAAAAAGTTCAAGGGTCAACTAGACGGCATCTCCTTGCGAGTGCCAACTCCAGTAGTGTCAATCACTGACTTTGTTTGCGTTCTCAAGAGAGAAGTTACCGTTGAAGAAATTAATGATGCCTTCAAAGAGGCGGCCAAAAATAGTCTGCGCAATATTCTGGCGGTAACCGAGGAGCCATTGGTTTCCATGGATTTCAAGGGTAATCCGCATAGTGCGATTGTTGATTTGCCTCTCACGATGGCTAACGGTAGTTTGGTGAAAGTGGTCGGTTGGTATGATAATGAATGGGGCTATTCCAACCGTCTCGTAGAAATGGCTGAATTTGTAAATAACAAATAATATGCGCAATCTTTTTAATTTAGTTATCAATGCTCTCGCTATTTCTGTGACAGCCCTTTTCTTACCCGGAGTACGGGTGACTGACTTTTTCTCGGCCGTACTAGCTGCACTAGTGCTGGGAGTTGTAAATGTTTTCATTAAGCCAGTGTTAATGTTCCTGACGTTGCCGATCAATATTTTGACTATTGGTCTCTTCACGCTGGTGATTAATGCTTGTTTGGTGCTGCTAGCGGCCAAAATTGTGCCGGGCTTCAGTGTGGATAGCTTTTGGTGGGCATTGATATTTGGAGTTGTGCTATCGATAGTCAATGCGATTTTGCATCGATTTTTCAGGGAATAGAGAAATATTCTTTATTTCGCGGAAATATAGTATAATGTTAACTAAGAAAACAGAATAATAATGGCTATCCCGCACCAATTCCAAGAAAGTTCTTGCGGCAGTGTTTAGCTATGTGTACGGAAACGCCTTCGGCTTAGATTTAAGAAAAGATAACACTCAAAAGAGAATTGATGCGGGATGCTGACTTTTGTAGCTTCTCGCTTCGCTCAAGACAAAAGTCGCATGTATTTGAAGAAAGTAGAAATTGCCGGTTTCAAGTCTTTTGCCAACAAAACAGTTTTGGATTTTATGCCTGCCCGTGATGATGTGGATCGGCGTGTGGGGATCACGGCCGTGGTCGGTCCCAATGGTTCAGGTAAGTCCAATGTGGCCGACGCTATACGCTGGGTGATGGGTGAACAGTCGATGAAGAACCTGCGTGGCAAGAAGTCGGAAGACATAATTTTTGCTGGTTCTGGAAAAAAGGCGCGCCTCAGTTCAGCGCACGCCACTCTTCACTTTGATAATTCCGACAAGCGCATTCCGCTTGAGTTTTCTGAGGTGGCCATTACGCGCAAAATTTTTCGCAGTGGCGAATCAGAATATTTGATTAACGGGAGTAAGGTGCGTCTTTTGGATGTGGTAGATCTTTTGGCTAAAGCCGGCATCGGCCGGGAAAGTTATTGCGTGATCAATCAAGGAATGTCCGATGCAGTGTTGAATGCCACGATGGCTGAACGAAGAATGATTCTGGAGGATGCAGCGGGAGTAAAGCAATATCAAATCAAGAAGGAGCGATCCATCCGGAAATTGGAATCAACGGAGGAAAATTTGTCGCGGGTGAAAGATTTGATCAACGAGATTGAGCCGCATCTCAAGATGCTCAAGCGCCAGTCGGAAAAAGCGCAGAAAGGCAAAGAAATTGCGGATCTTTTGAAACAGGGACAGTTGCAACTGTTTTCATATCTCTGGCATACCTTCCAGACTGAAAAAGCCACATTTTCGGCCACCAAGAACGATTTGGGCATCAAGATGATGAACATTCAGCGAGAGGTGGATAAGCTAAATGACGAATTATCCCAAGAGTCCAAAGGAATGCAATCATCGGGCCAACAGGATGAGTTGCAGCGGAAACGGGAGGAAACACGGCGAGCTGTTAATGAGCTGGAGCGCGAACTGGTGATGACTGAAGGTCGGATTGAAATTGAAAAAGAAAAACAAGCACAACAGCAAAAAATTGAGCACGTTCCGGTTGACTTGCACTACGTTCAGTCAAAGTTGCAAACTATTCGCGAAAGCCAGGAAAAACTGATTGCCAGAATTACCAATGCAGAAACTTTAGAGGAGCTCCAGGACATTAAGGAGTTTGCTCGGGCTATTCAACAGTCGCTACATGACCTTTCGACGGAAGTGGGTGAAGGTGAGGTAGAAATCAAAAAGCTGCCAACGCCAGACACGGATGCTGGTCTTCAAGAAATTGAGCGACTGATGGCGAGGACTGCTGAAATTAAAGGTAAAATTGCTGAGTTGTCTGAGGCAGTTCAGTTGGCTAATCAAAAAATCAACGAAGAAATCGAAGCTGAGCGAAGAATGCGACAGCGTTTCTTTGAACTAGAACGCAGCCTGAGTCAAAAGCAACACGAGCTCAATCAATTGAAAGATCAGTTTAATGAGGCCAAGATAGAATTGGCGCGGGTGGATGTGCGCGAAGAAGATTTGCAAAATGAGATTCGCAATGAGTTGAAACTGGAGGTGACTGACTTGAAATATGACGGAACGCCGGTGGATCGCTCAGTGGTAGAGCGGGACATTACCAGACTCAAATTACAGCTCGAACAAATTGGCGGGATCGACCCGTTGATCATGGCCGAATATGAAGACACCCGAAATCGGTTCGAATTTCTGAGCAAGGAGTCTGAGGATTTGCAGCGAGCCATGGACTCATTACGCGAAGTGGTTAAAGAAATGGAACAGAAAATTAACGAAGTTTTCGAAGAAGCTTTTGAAAAGATTAACAAAGAATTTACCAATTACTTCCGGATTATTTTCGGTGGTGGCAATGCTCATCTCATCAAGTCAAAAGTCAAAACGCGCAAGATGAAAACTGAGGCTGCAGACGGGGAAGAGGGGGAAGCCAATGAGGCTGTGAATGTTGAGGATGCTTCAGAGAAAGAGGAAACCGGAGTCGAAATTTTTGCTTGTCCACCGGGCAAGAAAATTAGCCATCTCTCGATGTTGTCAGGCGGGGAACGCGCGTTAACTTCGCTGGCTTTGCTGTTTGCAATCATCTCCTATAATCCGCCACCGTTTGCAATCTTGGATGAAGTCGAAGCGGCTCTAGATGAGGCCAATTCGCGCCGCTTTGGGAGAATTCTGATGGAACTATCTGGCAATACTCAGTTTATTGCCATCACCCATAATCGTGAAACCATGCGCCAGGCCTCACTGCTCTATGGAGTAACGATGGGGGATGACGGGATCTCTAAGATTCTTTCGGTTAGACTCGATCAAGTCGGTCAGGGCGGAAAGATAAAAGAGTAAATTCATTGATATGAGTCAAAACGCAATTGAATATCTGAAGCAGTTTAGAGATCGCTATTCCAAGGAGGTCCTGGCTGAACAGTTGCGTCAATCCGGTTATGACCCAGTTGATATCGTCGAGAGTGTGAACGCCGTCTATGGTTCCGGGACGTTATCTCTCGTCCAGGCTACGCCTCAGGTGACCCAACCACATTACGCCGGTTTTTGGATTAGGTTCGTGGCGATCATGATTGATGGAATGATAATTTGGATGGCTAATATGGTGTTGATTTTGCCAATGTCGCTGGTCATTAGCTCAATGGGGGACGAATTATTAGGTGGGCTGCTAGGTGTGGGTACTGCGCTTTTCGCTGTTGCCATTTCGTTTGGTTATTTTATATTTTTGACCTATCGTTACCAAACTACGTTAGGCAAAATGGCCTTGGGTTTGCGCGTTTATGCTGAAAACTTGCAGCGCCCAACTTTGGGCCAGGTGCTGGGTCGAGAGTTCGGTCGCATTCTTTCGCACATTGTACTCTACGTCGGCTATATTATGGCTGGCTTCACACCCAAAAAACAAGCGTTGCATGACATTCTAGCTAAAACCGTTGTGGTTTATAAGGATTCCGTGCAGTAATTTATTATTAGATTATTATGGACACAATTTTGGCTGATCTTTCGGCAGGTGAGATGATATTACGAATTATTAGATTTGTTTTGGCAATGCTCGGTATGCTTTCCGTGATTGGAATTCCGGTCGGAGTTGGGATGGGAATTGCGTTACTGGTTATGGCCAATAATGAACCAGAAGATAAAAATAAGAAACGGAAACGGATATGGGGTGTCATATGTATTTTGGCCCCGTTTATTTTGTTGTTCATTTCGCTAATCGGCAACATAATAACCGCCGTAATAGATTCAAACAATTTTTAATAATCCCCCCGTTGCTTCGTATATATTTTTGATAAAATAGAAAAAAGTTATGAATCAGACAATCGTCAGTTATCTCAACCAGTACAAAGTGCAGTTTCCCAAAG
This sequence comes from Patescibacteria group bacterium, assembly GCA_004297805.1. Taxonomy (GTDB): domain Bacteria; phylum Patescibacteriota; class Minisyncoccia; order Moranbacterales; family SCTJ01; genus SCTJ01. The sequence goes on from SCTJ01000070.1 coordinate 5,411, forward strand.
AAACCTTGGTAGCCGAACTGCAAAAGAGCGGTTATTCACAAATGGAAATAGCTGAGGCGGTTTCGTTAGTTTATGCAGCGGTGGCACCGGTAGCTGCTGCTGGCGTCTCGACACCGGTTGCTCAAGCTCAGCCCGCTACGAATCACGGTTCATTCACCGCAAACTATCCTCAACACTTGGCTTGGAACACGCCGCATCAGTCAATGCAAAGCGCTGAACCAGCGCAGTCTGTAGCACAACCAGCATATGTTCAAATGTCGAATGCGGCCGCGGTAGCAGGCTATGGTCAACCACACTATGTTGGATTCTGGATGCGGGCAGCGGCTATGATTATTGATGCCATTATTCTAGCCGCTGTTGGATTTGCTATCGGGTTGGTTATCGGAGTGGTTAATCTCACGACAAATTCGGGACTTTTATCGGGGGCCAATCCAATTTTAGAAAAACTTTTTTTCCAACTTATCGAATTGGCAATCTTCTTTGTATATCACATCTTCATGGTCATTAGGTTCCAAGCGACATTGGGTAAGATGGCCCTGGGTATGCGAGTCTATGCCGATGATCTGTCCCGGCCGTCTGTTGGAAAAGTGGTTGGTCGCGAATTTGGCAAACTAGTGTCCATGATTACTCTGGGAATCGGGTATTTGATGACCGCTTTCACTGGTAAGAAACAAGCACTCCATGACATGATAGCCGGAACGGTGGTGGTCTACAAGGATTCAATTGGCAGTGATGCGTTGGATGCCAATGGCCAACTCAAAAAGGTTCCCAGCACAGTCAGTGTGGTGATTGCTTCAGTTGTCCTGGTTGCTTATTTTGGGCTTATAACAATCGTTATAGTTTTGGGAGTCCTCTCGGCGTTGGTGCTAACAAATTTGGATAGTGCACGCGGGAAGGCTCGGGTGGCTGAATTCAAGGCTTCTGCCTCCAGTGTGGCAGTTGCCTGTATTGCTGAATGTGATAGCCCTTCTGGAAAGGTTCCGATACCAAGCGCTTTGAAATGGGACGGAGGTTGTCATTGCAATAGCAAGGGAGAGCTCGCTCCGTTCACGGTAACACCGACCAATACTGGCACGAATTGTGTCGCCTCAATTTCCGTAACCGGCGCGACGTTTAGCGGTCCTGATTGTAAATAACGACTAGATTTCAAATTAATTTTAAAATTTATGACAGAGACGTTGCCAGGGGGGCAGGAAGAGTTGCAGAAAAATATTACTGCTGCCAAACAAATGGTGGCAGCACTCAATGCGCAAATTGCTGATCAAGAGTCTCGATTAGGCAAGGTTGCCGAGCCTCCGGTTGCTACGCCTGTTCCGACAGTGGCACCACCGCCACCACCGCCACCACCAGCCTCAGGGGTTAAAGCAATTTCGTTCCCAGCTCCACAATCAGTCAGTCCCAAAACTAGTTTTGAAGAAAAGCTGGTGAGCAAGTTTGTGTGGATTGGTAGTTTTGCGCTTTTTCTGGGAATGACGCTACTCATGAAATATGCCTATGACAATCGATGGATTGGTCCGTGGGCGGTCGCGATCATTGGTGTTTTGACCGGTTTGGTTCTAGTAGGTTGGGGGATTTCGACCATCAGACGATTCTTTGTTTTTGGTCAGGTTCTTTCAGGACTGGGTATTGCTATTTTGTACTTGTCTTTGTGGGCAGCTTTTGGATACTATGCCCTAATTCCGTCCATCATCGCTTTTGGGCTAATGGCCTTAGTGACTGCAGGAGGCATGCTGTTGAGTGTTCGTTATAACGCCATCGTTCTTTTTGTGGTGTCAATGTTGGGCGGATTCCTTACTCCAGTAATGGTGAGTACTGGTGAAAATAGGCAATTAGAATTGCTATCATATATTGCCGTTTTAGACCTGGCTATTTTGGGTATCTCTTTTTTCAAAAAATGGTTATGGTCAAATTTGGCTGGCATTCTGGGCACAATCGTGGTTTTTGCTGGTTGGTGGTTACAGTTCTACACTACGGCGCAGTTTGCTCCAACCCTTTTCTTTTTAACCATTTTCTTTTTGATCTATTCGGTCTCGTCCGTGGCCTATAATCTGATACGCCGAGAGAGGTCGAACGGGATTGAGCAATTGCTAACTGTCTTTTCGGCGATAACCTATTTCCCGGCCATGTATATATTGTTGGATGCAGGCTACCATCCATATCTGGGCCTATTTACAGTCGCCCTAGCAGCGTATTATTTTCTGTGGGCGTATTTGGTTCGGACTCGGCTGTCGGAGGATATGAGTTTGTATAGCTTTATGGCCTACCTCGGTTCTGGTTTTCTAGCCTTGGCAGTGCCTATTCAATTTGACGGTATCGTTGTGACTATTGGCTGGGCAATTCTGTCAGCAGTGCTGCTTTTGTTGGGATTGCAGGTGAAGCGCCAGGGCATTCTCTTCTTCGGGACGTTTCTGTTTTTGCTGACGGCGATTAAACTGGTTATTTTCGATCTGCTGACTGCAGACGTGACCGGATCATTCTTGATTAATCGACTGTTTGCTGCATTTTTGATGCTAACCGTTATTGCCTATGGCGCAGCCTATGCATTTCGAAAATTGATGGATGAACATGGCATTGGCGTCTTCAAACGTTCGGGCATAGCTTCCCTGTTCCTGTTGGCTGGAAATTTTATCTTTACCATTGGCGCCAGTCGAGACATTGCCGTTTTCTATACCAGCGACCGAACAATATTGTTGACCCTATTGTGGCTGGGGGAAGCGCTGGTTTTTTTAGCGCTGGGTGCGCTGCGGCGCAGAACGCCGATGATCATTTCGGGATTGATTGTCTTCGCTCTGGCTGGACTGCAACTCTTGGGTCTCAATGATTCTGTGGAGGTGAGTAAGCGACTCCTATTTTTGAATAGAATTTTTGCCACCTTTACCTTTGCGATACTGGTGGCCTATGTTACCGCTCTTTTGTTTCGCTCGACCTTGCAGGAAGAGGGCGTGAGTGGAGTTCGGCGAGCCAAATGGGTTTCAACCTTCCTTATCATTGCCAATCTGGTGACGATCTATGGCGCCACCCAAGAAATCACCGCCTACTATAATAACCAGGTGATTGAGATGCGTTCGGTTCAGGCTCAATCATCAGCTCTGGCCAAACTTGAAAAGTCAACCATCAACAATCAGGCAATTGTTAAACTGCAGGATCAAAAGAGCACCGCGCATTCGCTGTTCTGGATTTTGTATGGGATACTCCTGATTGTCTTTGGATTGATACGTAAGTCAAAAACGGCGCGGATTGGAGGATTGATATTGCTAATTTTTTCTATTTTAAAATTGTTCTTCTTTGATTTGTGGGACCTGGGTCGGTTATACCAGATCATTTCCTCTATTTCATTGGGGGTTGTACTGATTGCCACCTCATTTGTCTATCTTAAATATAAGGATAAAATCGGGGCCCATAATCACTAAGCTTGTAAACACACACCCATATGGAACCAACAGTTGCTTCAATTCAGCCGGCTGAGGAGAAAGGCAATCCCGCTTTTCACTTCTTTCTGTATCTCGTGTCGTTTCTGGCATTAATTTTTGTGTCTTTTGGGCTCGGTAATATTTTGTTTCAGATTGTGAATAAATTATTTTCTGAGCAGGATAGAATGACTGAATATTTTAACGATTTTGATCAGGGAGGGATTCGTTTCGGAATTGCGGCGCTGATAATTGCCGTGCCGACTTATTTATGGGTGACCTTCGTGATTCAAAAGAAAATCGGAGCCGGTGAGATTTCGGAAAAATCTAAAGTCCGTCGCTGGCTAACCTATATTGTGCTGTTTTTTGCAGCCGCCACCGTTATTGGGGACTTGATCACGCTCCTGACGAATTTTTTGAGTGGCGATATTGCGACGCGATTTCTACTCAAGACACTCATCATCTTTGTGATTGCTGGTAGCATATTCAGTTATTATTTTTGGGAGATACGACGAAAAAATTTGGAGGGCCAAAGATTTTTAGAAAATCGAATCGCTTTTGCTGGGGTAGTAGTTTGCACCATCGCGGCCTTAGTCACCGGTTTCTTCTTCATTGACAGTCCGCGCGTGGCCCGTGATAAGCGGCTGGATGAGCAAACAGTTTCTGCTCTAAGTAGTTTAGACTATGATGTGCAACTATACTATGACAATGTCAAAAAGTTGCCAGATTCAATCGATATTTTTCGGGATAAGCAGTCAACGTATTTCCAGTCCGGCCTCGAGCTAAATCCGTCTATAACCTACGAAAAGCGGAGTGAAATGAAATATTCAATTTGCGCCGAATTCCGAGTAGATAATCAGCAAGAGATTGTGGGGAAGTATGATAGTCAATGGGGGCATGCCGCGGGGCGGGTTTGTTTTGAGCGGCAGGCGACTGAGGGAAATTCAGACATAATCAAGCTTCCGAACCCGACGCCCTAAGGGTGTTTTGGATGGCCATGTTGACATCGCAAGCGTTTCAAGGTACTATTGTTGGGCATAAAAATTATCACCGAAATAACCTTCAGAATCCAATCTGTGGTTCTGGAGCGGGTTTCATGCTATGTTAGTCATTCGATTCAATCGGACCGGAAAGAACAAGCGCGCCAGTTATCGCATTATGGTGCAAGAGCACACAGTGGCTCCAGGCGGGAGACACGTGGAGATTGTGGGCAGCCATGATCCACATCTCAAGAAAACTGTTTTGAAGACGGACCGAATCAAATACTGGATTAGCCAGGGGGCTCAGCCATCCGACACAGTTTACAACCTGTTGGTGCAGGAAAAGGTGATTGAGGGTAAAAAGCGGGAAGTGAAAATTCCGAGACCAGTGCCAGCAGAGGTCGCTCCAGAGGCTGCAGTTGAAGTCGCGCTGCCAGAGGTCGCAGCCCCAGCAGAAGTTGCTTCCGAAGCTGCACCGGCAGAGGTGGCAGCACCCGTGGAAGTTGCTCCGGCTGCAGAAGTCGAGAAACAGGCATAGTCAAAAAATCTTTGAGATATACAAAAAAGCCCATGCGGGCTTTTTTGTTTTTTGCGCTGCTGTCTTGAATTTGCCAGACATTGAACTTATGCCTTCGAAAATTCTTCCTCAAAGGTGATGCCGTTTAACTCCAATTCAAGCAAGACCTTACGGCGCAGACTGAAATCAAGTGCTTCGGGTGGAAAAACGCCAGGAGTTTGAATGTGCTTGATAACTTTGGAAAAGGCATAGGCCGCAATGCCAGTCGGATAAGAGATATAGGTTGCACCGGGAAATTTTTTCATGATTCCCTTGAGATCGGGAAAAGTAGCAATATTGCGAATCCTGATTTTCTTTCCAGATTGCGTGCCAATACACTCAACGAGTGAACTGAACACGGCATTTTCAATCACGCCATTTTTAATGAGTTTGAGCATTTCGGCAGGCGAGGGGACTTTGGGGGAAATTGAAGCGAGCAAGTTCACGGGTATAACTTTGATGCAACCAACAGTCACTGGCTTTTTGTTGAAAAGTCCGAGGCGATGGAGAGCTTTCGCAAAATCAATATCTGTACCGCAAGATTTATAATCAATATTTTTGGTTTTGATATAGAAAGGCAGAGTCGAAACCTCATCCCCGTAAATGCTGTACATTCTGCGAATTCCGAACCCATGGCCGTAATCATAATCCTCGGGATTATGAAATGGCTTGGTAAGCTGAAACTTTCCTTTGCGATAGACAAGCGGTGGTGCGGTGACCTCATCCACAGTTGTTTCAATAGACCAGGCGAAGATTAGCTCTGAGGCAATCTGATCCTCAATAAGACGAATATTGATCTGATCGATATTCTCTAGCTTATCGGCACCTTTACGGGCCAGAAGATTGGTGATGCCTGGCGCAACGCCAGTGTTAATGAGTGCTACGAGACCAGCTTTCTTGAACTGCTTGTGTAATTTTAGTTGCTCAGCCGTTTTGAGGTCGGCTAGTTCTGAAGCCAGATCCTGGTAATTAGCACCCACAGTCAAAGCTGCTTTCATGAGTACTAAATTGAAGCGGGGCAGGCTAGCATTAATGATGAGGTCGAATCCCCGAACTGTTTTGACAAGCTGTTGGTCGTTGCTCAGGTCTAGCTTGACTATGGACACCTTCTTGTTGCGGGTATTGATGAATTCTTTGGCTCGCTTGAGGTCATTGGAGCCGCAGACCACCTTGGATATCTCCTTGTCTTTGGCTAACTGTTGGGACAAGACTGAAGCGACTGCTCCGGCACCGGCAATGAAAATCCTCATGTATTTTTTGATTAGACGGTTATCATGACTACCATTAAGTATAGCACACGAAAACTCAATCAAACAGACGTGTTTTTGCCTAAAGTTAAAGCTTCTTGACATATTCTGAGCATTCCGGTACACTCAAATTTAGTTGAATATCCGCAGACCACAGGCAAACATTAAGTCCTGTCGAGGGTAAACATACGAAGGGCACCTTGGGTGTCTGGAGGTGTTCGGTTCTGCGGCTAGCAGAATTTTTTTTATTTTCAAGTTTAATACCTCTCCCTAGCCCTCTCCTTGAAAAAGAGAGGGAAGACAAGGAAGAGACATTAATATCATGTTGACCAAAGATCAGAAGAAAAAAATCGTCGTCGAGCTAACCGAACAGGTGAAAAAAGCCAAAGCGCTGGTTTTTGTTGATTATAAGGGCGTGAGTGTAAAGGACATTTCTGAGTTGAAACGGGAGCTTCGCAAGGAGGGCGTGTTGATGAAAGTAACTCGCAAAACCTTGTTTGACATTGCTTTGCGAGAATCTGGAATTGAGTTGAGTACCAAGCAGATGGAAGGACAGGTGGCCATGACCGTGTCGGAGCAAGATGAGGTTGCGCCAGCCAAGATTTTGGCCAAGTTTTCCAAGGGTAATGACAAGCTCAAGATTTTGGGAGGAGTGCTGGAGGCTAAGGTGTTGTCAGCTGAAGACGTCAAAGCGCTGGCCAAATTGCCGTCCAAGGATGAGATGCTGGCTAAATTGGTGGGTACGATCAATGCGCCAGTTAGTGGATTCGTCAATGTGTTGGCGGGCAATCTGCGGGGTCTAGTGCAAGTGCTCAAGGCCGTTTCTGAAGCAAAAAGTTAATCAATTAGTTTTTAATAAACCAAATTAGTCACTTAGTTTGTGTGTCGGTCTGCAATAGGCGGCTGACGAAACAGCTAATTCACTAATCAATCAACTATATGACCGAAGAAAAAGCGGAAGTTGTGGTTCCGGAGAAATTCAAGAGCATTGTCTCCGAAATCGAGAAGATGAGCGTGCTCGACCTTTCTGAGCTTGTGAAGGTGCTCGAGGAGAAGTTTGGTGTTAGCGCGGCTGCCCCAATGATGATGGGTGCCATGCCGGCCGCTGGTGCAGCTGAAGCTGTTGAGGAGAAGACCGAGTTCGATGTGGAACTCACCGCTGCTGGCGCACAGAAGATCAATGTGATCAAAGCTGTCCGCGAGGTGACGGGACTTGGACTCAAGGAAGCCAAAGACTTGGTTGATGGAGCTCCAAAGGTGATCAAGGAAAAGGTGGCCAAGGCTCAGGCCGAGGAAGTCAAGAAGAAGTTGGAAGATGCTGGAGCAACTGTAGCAATCAAATAGTCGGATATCTTCTGAATATCAACAAAGACCCCCGATTTCGGGGGTTTTTGTATAGCTTAATGTAAATTAGCAACTTTGACATAACGCTCAATTTCCTGTAAAATTGGATGACAAAACAAAAGACAATGAAATAAACGCTCTGCGGGACAAATGGTTTCTGTGGTTGTCGTTTTTTGTTTTCTGATAATAGTGCATCTGGCATATGATTAAGGGGGTAAAAAGACTGTACCAGAAGTTGACCGGAACGCTTTTCGGTAACCTTTCCATGGATATTGGCATTGATCTTGGGACTGCCAACACCTTGGTGTATGTGAAAGGGAAGGGCATTGTGATTAATGAGCCTTCGGTGGTGGCGATCAACAAAAAAACTGGCCATGTTTTGGCGATTGGCAAAGAGGCCAAACGCATGGTAGGCAAAACCCCTAGTCACATTGTGGCGACGCGGCCTTTGGTAGATGGCGTGGTGAGTGATTTTGAAGTAACGGAACAAATGTTGCGTTATTTTATTAATAAAGTTCACAAAGAATCGTTTTCAATTTTACCGCGTCCGCGGGTGCTAATTGGTATTCCGTCAGGCATTACTGAAGTCGAGAAAAAGGCAGTAGTGGATGCAGCCACCAACGCTGGAGCCCGTGAGGCCTATCTGATCGATGAGCCTATGGCGGCGGCTATTGGGGCGCGGCTGCCAGTGACCGAAGCGGCGGGTAATATGATTGTGGATATCGGCGGTGGGACTTCCGAAATTGCCGTGATATCTCTGGGTGGCGTAGTGGTGTCGCGGAGTCTGCGGGTAGCTGGCGATGAGATGAACGAAGACATTGTTCGTTATTGTCGCGACGAATTCAACTTACTGATTGGCGAAAAAACAGCTGAGGACGTGAAAATCATGATTGGTAGTGCTTATCCACTGAAAGATAAAATGGTAATTCCTGTTCGAGGTCGTGACCTGGTGAGCGGACTTCCCAAGGAGGTTGAGGTGAATGATGAGCAAATTCGACAAGCCATTTCTCGCTCGATCCGGATTATCGTGAATAATATTAAATCGGTGATTGAAGATACGCCGCCGGAGTTGATTGCCGATGTGATGCAGCGCGGGATTATTTTGGCGGGTGGCGGAAGTTTGATTCGGGGACTGGATCGGTTGGTGGCCAACCAGACAGAAATGCCAGTACGTATGATGGAAGACCCATTGACGGCCGTGGTGCGCGGCACAGGAATCGTGCTGGAGGAGCTGGAAGACTTGCGGTATGTTTTGGTAGAGAGTCACACCGATCGACTGGGTGGCTAAATCTTTTATTTCAAAGGTGCTCACATGAAACCTAGGTTATTCGGAATCAATTTGAGCAAGATGGTACTGATTGTGGCGGCATTTGGGCTGCTTGTTTTTTTGAATCCCTACAAATTGTTTTCGCCAGTGCGCAGCGTGGGCCTTTATATCATCTATCCGTTTCAAAAACTAGCCTATGCTGGTTCACTGAAAATTGCTAGGGCGCGGGAATTTCTTGGGTCGATCGGTAGATTGAAGCAAGAAAATACTCGTTTGACAGAAGAGAATCAGAGAATCTCGGCTGAAAATGCAGCCTTGGCTGATGCCGCTCGGGAAAATGATTTTTTGCGTGAGCAGTTGAGACTGTTGCCACGGGAGCAATTTTCACTGGAAGCTGCCTACATCATCAGTCGAGATCCATATGGCGCTGGCAATTGGATTGAGATTAGCAAAGGAGATGACTACGGAATTACTACAGGGATGCCAGTAATTGTCTCAGAGAGTGTGTTAGTCGGTCGGGTGGGAGAAGTGCACAGTCATAGCGCCCAAATCATCTTGATTACAAATTCTGAGAGCTTGGTAAATGCCCTGGATGCAGAGACAGGCGCACGCGGTGTAGTGCATGGTGAATACAATATGGGGATAGCTTTGGACTTGGTTCTTCCCTCAGACACGCTTAACCCTGGGGAACGTGTGATTACTTCGGGTACAAGTGAAGGTGTGCCACGGGGTCTGTATCTGGGCAAGATTGATTCAGTGACTATGTCGAGTGATGGTCTTTTCCGGCGAGCCAAGCTTGAGGCGCCAGTCAGGTTGAATATGCTACAGACAGTCTTTGTTATTACCCAGAGTCGTTAGCTATGAAAAAGTTTGTTAGCCTAATCGGTATTCTCGGTGGACTAGTTTTGCTTCAGGAAAGCTTTCTGCCTCCGCTTTTTGCTGGAGGTCACGTGCCCAACATTGCCTTTTTAGCTATGGCGACCAGCGTTATTGTTTTTGGTTTTTCTGCCGTCTTGCCCTGGTTAGTGATGGTGGGCCTAGGGATGGACATCATGTCCTATGGTCGAATTGGCATGCATGTGGTGCTATTGGTGTCCGCGGCCTATTTGATCAGTTTGTTTTCAAAAAAGTTTTCTATTGGCTATCGGGGCCTGGGCAATGTCACGCTGGCTGGCATGGCTATTGGTGGCGCTTTGCTCAATCATTATTTTGTTTCCGATTTATTGAACGGTCAGCCACTGGCCACGTTTCGCAGTTCCGAATCATGGATGACGTCCAGTGCTTTTCTGGAGTTGGTAGCGCAAGTCGGATTGTTTTTTCTGTTCTATTTTGGTTTTCGCAGGTTGCGGCGATTATACACAGCACCTGAATATTCCGTGGCAACTCCCTAGCGATAAAGATTTATGACTCGCAGAAAAACAGATCAGCAACAAAATATTTCTCGTGGTATGGAATTGGAGGACTATCTCTTCTCTGTCTCAGAGACGGAGATGGCCACGCTAGAACGTCCGCTCGAGAAAAAACGAATTGAATTTTTTTGGTGGATCGTATTGATCTTTACGTTCATTGTGGCTGGGCGGGTTTTTTATTTGAATGTTGTTAAGGGGGAATACTATCAGGATATTTCCAAAAATAATAGAATTCGTTCAATCATGATTAAGGCGCCGCGCGGCAAAATCTTGGATCGCAGTGGGATATCCCTGGTAAATAATGTTCCAAGTTTGGATGCAGTGTTTATGCCGGCTGACTTGCCGCGTGACCGGGAGAGTCTGGAGGCAATGGTTCAATCGCTAACGCCCATTCTGAATTTAAATAGTGCGGATGTGTTGAGCAAAATTGATACGGCCGATCGGCGGTCGTTCAATCCGGTCCTTTTGAAAAATGACATTTCTCAGGAAGAGTCCCTAGCGCTAGTGGAACGGCAACGTGAATTTCCCGGTATTCTGATCGAAAAAACGGCTATTCGTGAATATGTCGACGGAGCGATATTCTCACACATCCTGGGCTATCAGGGTAAAATCGAAAAGAAAGAATTGGAACAGAATCCTGAATACTCGCTGACTGACTATATCGGTAAACAGGGAGTGGAGAAAATTTATGAGAAATCTTTACGTGGAGTGGATGGAGCAGTGCAAGTTGAGGTGGATGCAATAGGCAACGTCAAAAAAGATCGGGGAACTATCCAGCCCAAAGCGGGCAGTGATTTGGTTCTGGGCATTGACGCCCAGCTGCAGCGTAAACTCTCTGAGTCACTACGTGCGGTGACAGCCGATATGGAAGCTAAGACGGCTGCCGCGGTAGCTATTGATCCGCGCAATGGCGAAGTGTTGGCCCTGGTCAGCTTGCCGAGTTTCGACAACAACCTTTTTTCCAAAAAAATTTCCCAGGAGAATTATTTGTCGCTTATCAACGACCCAGCCACACCGCTTTTCAACCGAGCAATTTCTGGATCCTATCCGCCAGGCTCTACGCTCAAACCAGTCGTGGCGGTAGCGGGATTGATGGAGGGCACAATTGATGAGGGGACGACTGTCGGTTGCACGGGCGCAATCCACGTTGGGTCGTTTCGTTTTGGTGATTGGAAAACACACGGTACGGTGGATGTGAGAAAGGCCATTGCGGAAAGTTGCGATGTGTTTTTCTATTCAGTGGGTGGCGGTTATGCCGGAATTCCAGGCCTGGGCATGTCACGCATGAAACAATATGAAACAGCTTTTGGTCTAGGCTCGAAAACAGGAATTGATTTGGCAGGCGAAGTCGACGGATTCATCCCAGATGAGGCTTGGAAACTCGAAAAATTTGGTGAGAAATGGTACATCGGCAACAGCTATCACGCCTCAATCGGCCAGGGTTATGTGACCACTACGCCAGTGCAGTTGGCGAATTATATAGCTGCGATTGCCAATGGCGGCACACTCTATCAGCCGCATGTAGCCAAAGAGGTTCGTAAAATTGATGGAACAGTGGTGCCGGTTGCTCCCAAGGTATTGCACGACAATCAAGCGTATGCGGCCGCTATCAAAATAGTTCGGGAGGGGATGCGCCAGACAGTCACGGGTGGAACAGCCCAATCACTCAATACCTTACCAGTGGCGGTGGCTGGCAAAACCGGAACCGCCCAGTTTGGCTCAGAGAGCAAAACGCATGCTTGGTTTGCTTCGTTTGCACCCTATGACAATCCAACGATTGCTATGATCGTGTTAGTTGAAGGTGGTGGAGAGGGTCACTCGAGTGCGGTGCCGGTGACCAAAGATGTCTATCAGTGGTATTTCAGCCGATAACTCGAGCGTTGGCTAGTCGGTTGCTGAAAAATTAAATGCTCTATATACTGGTGGCATATGAAAGAAAATTCCCCAAAAAAAATACAATCACCCCTGCAAAACCTGCTCACACCAGATGAACGACGCTATCAGCGGCTGATTGCGGAACGGGCTCAGGCAGTCAAAGATAAGAATCCCGAGTTGGTTGCTCAAATCACCGACTCTATCGCACTATTGCTAAAGCAACTGATCGAAAAGGATGAAGCCTTGGCTAAGCCAGCACAGCCAACAATTCCACTCAAAAAAGCCCTGGTCTCAGATGCTCCAAGGCAGCAAAACAAGATCAAAGCATCGGCTTCAGCGGATGCGCCAGATTTAAGAGCAGTTGCCAAGCGTATGCGCGAGGTCAGGGAAGAACTCAAAAAGCTAAGCAAAAAATAAGCTTGAGATTGTGCTTATCTTTTCATTCTTAGCTCTAAGCTGATTTGCTTGGCAGCTTCCACTTCTGGTTGGTCAAAGGGATTCGAGTCGCGTAGCAAGGCCGAATAGACTGCAAAGTATTGCCAGAATACCATCATCTCTCCGAAACCTTTCTCGGTCAGTCGGTCGAGTGTGATCTGTACGAATGGGATATTTTTTCTTTTGCAATTTTCACGCACGCCCTGGAGATCATAGTGCAGCGTGTCATTGCCGGAAAGCCCAGCGAGTTTCTCCAGTGGATAGCCTCGGAACAAAATATCTTTTAGATCTTCAGGCACCATGAGTGCGGTGTCGTTTTCCATCATGGATTCATGCAAAAACATGGCCGTCACATCGGTCGGTCCGCCGAACAACCGTTGATTGGTGTGATGTTGTGATTCAGGGGAATAGTCCCCGAAAATGGTTTGGCCTTTTCTATTTTTGCCATAGGTTTCGTGAATAATCTGGGTCATGAGTGGCAGGAAACTTACAATACTGGACGAATAAATTGAGGCAAAGATGCTGGCATAACCTTTTTGTTCCAGCTCAAAAAAATGCTGTGTCAATCGCAGAGCGGCATTTTCAGTGAGTGACTGAAGCGAATACTTTTGGCGTCCTTCCAGGGCTCCCCGATAAATCGCGTCGATGTCTAGTCCCATGAGGCAAGCGGGAACCAGTCCACAAGTGGTCATTCCAGAAAACCGACCCCCGACCTCTGGGTGAATAATAATATCCCAATTTTTTCTTTCGGCTATTTCCCGGAGAGTGTTGGGTTGTTTTCCGGTAATCGCCAGCACCGGATAATCCAGGAACATCAAAAGCGGCTCAATGTTGTTGATGTTGGTACCTGATTTGGAGATAACAATCACTAAGGTGTCACTTGGCAAATATTTGCGACGAATATCTTGAATGACACGCGGTTCGGCGGAAGTGACAAAGCGGAATTTCTTGCCATTACCGAACTCCTTGAGGCCATAGTAGAAGGCCCAGGCGCTGGTGCGGGATCCGCCGTTAGCAATCAAAACAAAATTGGAATAATGCTGGTATTTTTCGCAGGCCGATCGAATGGCTTGGAGATCCGGAACATCCTGCTCGAATTCAAAAGGCTTGTTTTCAGCCAGCTTGCTTTTAATATCTTCTGGCACGAGCGGCAATTCTTTGTCTGATTGCAAGGTAATCATGGTGGAAAAGTTAAGTGGTAAACATCTCAATTTTAGCCTTTTTTTTGGTTCTTGTCGATTGTTGACCAGGTTGCCAACCCCATGATAGAGTGACTTGTCTAAACAAGGGGGTGCGGACATGGGAAGTAAGGGGCGGTTCTTTCTCGATGGGTGCGCGTTCACACTAGGGATTCACCTGGTTGTGTTCGGGATTGCCACTCAGGTCCAGGTCGCCGGTGCGAGCGGTCAGCTGCTTTTGCTGGGGATGGGCATTTCTCTGGGTGGCGGGCTACTGGTGCTCTATGGTATCTACCGGGCTTGCTTCTTCGCTCTCAAGAAGCTGCAGGCCAAGGGTGCTGGTGGCCAGCATGCGCCAACCATCGGGGAGGAGTCATGACAACTGGCAGAGTGCCCATGATCAAGCCAGGATATGGGGTGCGCAACAAGCTCACCGGGGAAGTCGGAGTGGTGATGACGGACGAGTACGAGGTCTGTACGCCCTCCGAAGTACTGGTGAAATACGAGGGCGAGAAATTGCCCGAACGGGTGCACTATCTCGAGCTCGAGATCGTGTGAACCTGAGACCCGCGTCGCGGCCATGTGCCAGGCGCGGGTCGATGTTTTTAAGAAATATTATGTTATTCGTCCACTTTCTTTGACGCCAAAGAAAGTGGACAGAAAGAAAACGCCGTCCTGACTCCACTCAGCGGCCCGCTTCGACGAGTCGAAAACGAGGCGAGAAAATTAGCGCTTGCTCACTAAAATTCTCAGCTGCGCTTCGCATCCACGGATGAATTTTACGTTCGCTTGATCAATTTTCAGCGCTTCGGTCGCCCGCCCGCTCCGATACGCGAAGCGTTTCGGGCAGGTACGGACGGGTATTTTTGGCAGTGTTGTTAAAATACTATACTAATGTATATACACGTGTATATACATTAGTATATACTCAAAAAGTCAGAGTGTTTCAAATTCTTGCATATGCAAGTTTGTGAGACATTTTTTTGGGTTTTAAGGCTAAAGAAAGAGGAGACTTTAGGCAGGTTTAAATAGGTGATATACTATTTGCATATGCAACCTAATTGCTCACAAATCACTTCCGCTCTCACCGAAATTCAAAAGCTCAAAGTTTTTTTCGATGCGCTCTTGGTCAAGGGTCAAACAGCCCCAAACACCAATACTAGCCTGAGCCTTTTGAACCAAGCCGAAGCCATCCAGCGAGAACTGGAAATCCGCCTCTCTAACTTTCGCGAACAAATTATCCCTCTCGAATTCCGCCAACTAATCGCGAAAGAACAAACCACCCTCAGTCAATTCTTCGGTCAATCGGTGGACGTGCCCGAATCGCCTAAAGCAGTCACTCGCGAGTTATTCAAATTCTGGGAATCCATCGGTTTTGAACTCCACTATCTTCCCCAGGCCGAAATGACTTTGGATAAGAACTTCCCTGGTTGGCTCAAAAAGCCAGGAAAATGGTTCTACGACCAGATCCAAGGAAACAACATCGCCAAAGACTCTGCCACTCTCAAGGGTGAATGGGTTCTCGTTGATGGCCGACCCAAGCCCACCTACCAAAATGGCGACCAAATGTATGCCAATGACCCACTCTCCCCAATTCTAACCAAGTTACGCAAAAAGAAATCACTGCTCAAATCCGAAAGAGACATAGAAGATTACAGACATAAAGGTTCTCGCTTTAATGTCTCCAACGATGAACTGCAAAGCGCTCCAGTAAAAACAGCTCTAGCCGAATTACTCCGTACCACCCCGGGAGACCTCTCCCTCCCCAGGGCTATTGAATGGAATGTCCTTGGCAATCTCCATCACCCGGAATGGGGTGACACCACTACTTGGGAATGGTTCCAGGATGAGCGCAAAGGCGGGGGCCGCCTCAGTGGTGGCCGCTCTGATGTTGGTGGGCTTTCGGTCGTGAGCAGCAATTCCTCTGGCTATCGGGATGGCTATCTGGGTTTCCGGCCTCTGGTTCGTTTCTCAAAATAGCCTATGAAATTGAATTGCCAACAAATAGCCTCCGCCCTCACAGAGATTAAAAAGCTTAAGTCCTCCTTTGACGCGGCATTGTCGGCGGGTGATTTAGATGGAGCGAAAAGGATGCAGGCAGATATCGAATTAGCCGTACTTAATCTGCAGGAACGTTTGGATCCCTACCAAATCGCTTGGCGGAAAGAAGTGGCCGAAGAATGGGGTTATGATTTTGTGGAGCTGCCTCGAGATAGTCTGGCCTTTGCACATCGGGGGAAAGAACGATTTTTCATCAAGGGAGACGGCAGTCCGATTACAGATAAACACTATAGATTTGTTGAGGGCACGTTTCACGATGGTTTTGTGAAAGCGGAGGTTGATCAGAAATATAATTATACCTTTCTCCGTCCCGACGGCACGGAGCTGACCGCCAAACGGTACAATGGTGCTGGTTATGTCAGTTTTCGGGAGGGTCTTTGCGCAGTGTGTGACGATCAGGGATACACATTTCTTCGTCCCGATGGCACGGAGCTTTTTGCTAAAAGATATCGATTGGCTGGCAGCTTTTCCGAGGGGTTGGCCTCAGTACAAGACGAGCAGGGTTGGACATTCGTCAATCACAGCGGAACGGAATTGACCGCCAAACGATACAAGGAGGTCGAAAGGTTTTCTCATGGTTTTGTTCTTGTGAAAGACGGTTCTGGTTTGACCTTTCTCCGTGCGGACGGCACAGAATTGACAGCGGAGAGATATTTGGAAGCTAGCGATTTTTCGGAGGGATTTGCGGCTGTTAATGATGGTCTAGGTTGGAGGTTTATCGATTCTGATGGCACGGAGCTGACCACCAAGCGCTACCAAGAAGTTCAAGAATTTTCTGAGGGCTTAGCGCCGATTAAAGACGATAGGGGTTGGACTTTTCTTCGGCAGGATGGGACAGAGGTTCCCAGAAGTTATCCAGAGATCTATGATTATTCAGAAGGGTTTTTCAAAATCATAGATAGCGAAGGTTATTTTTTTCTTCGGCCGGATGGCACAGAGTTGACCACCAAGAAATATGCATATGCCAATGATTTTTCCAATGGTTTTGCCTTGGTTCAGGACGAGCAGGGCTACACATTTCTTAGTTCCGATGGCATCGAAATATCCGCTAAACGATACCGGGATGCGGGGGATTCTTATTCCGAGGGCTATGTGAAAGTCAAAGATGATCGCGGTTGGACGTTTCTTCGTTCCAATGGTACGGAAGTATCTGACAAACGATATGAAGAAGCTGAAGATTTTTCGGACGGTCTGGCGAAAGTGACCGAAAAAATTCCTGCCGCTTCCGGCGAACCGGAAAAGACTGAAACGTATTATATTGATCAAACTGGTAAGCGAGTTTTTGAGTCCAAGGGAGGCGATGAGTAGGAGTAACTATAAAACACGAAACACCTTGCCGCATGAGTTTGACGTCTGACTGGTAGCTTGCTAAGATAGGCAACTAGCTATTTTTGCTTATGTATTCAGTCATTTTATGCGGAGGCTCAGGCACTCGTTTGTGGCCTCTGTCCCGTAAAAATTTTCCCAAACAATTCCTGGCTTTGTATAGCGATCGCTCTCTTCTTCAAGAGACGTATTTGCGCATGCGGGAGATTATGCCGGCCGATCACATTTTTTTCGTGACCAATCAGGAAAATCATTTCAATGTTTTCAATCAGATCAAAGAGTTGGAGAAAGATTTTCCGGAGAAGAATATTATTGCCGAACCAGAAAGCAAAAATACCACACCAGCCATTGCTTTGGCAGTGAAGTATTTGATTGAACAAGAAAAGATTAGCCTAGACGAGGTGATTATCGAGGTGCACGCCGATCATTATATTGGTCAAAAGGAAAAATTTTTGGAGCTCTTGAAACGAGCCGCGGAGAACGTGGATAATCACCTGGGCACAATCGGCATCACCCCTAGCAAGCCTGACACAGGGCTCGGCTATATTCGCAAAGGCGTGGCCATGAATGGCTACAATTTGGTATTGGAATTCAAAGAAAAACCTGACCAGGAGACGGCGGCAGAATACTTGGCTTCAGGAGAATACGTTTGGAATGCTGGAATATATCTTTTCAAGGCACGAACGTTTGTGAATGAGCTCTATCTGTATGCGCCGGAGATTTACAAAATATTCACTCTGCCCTACGCGGAATTTTTGCAAAATTTTGGCGCCCTGCCATCAGTGGCAATTGATGTAGCAGTTTCGGAAAAGTCCAAGAACCTGGTGGTCTTCGAAGGTGAATTTGGCTGGAGTGATATTGGATCATTTGAGGCTTTGGCAGAGGTGTCGGGGAATGGACTAGATAACCCCAAGCATGTGAGCGTGGATTCGCGAAATGTCTTTGTGCATAGCAACAAGTTGGTAGCCACTTTGGGAGTGGAAGATCTGATTGTGGTGGAAAATAATGACAGTATTTTGATTCAGAAAAAAGGGAGGAGCGAGGATGTGAAAAAGGTGGTGGCCGAATTGAAGGAGCGGGGATGCAAGGAATTGGAGCACAATCTTTTGGTGCATCGACCCTGGGGAAAATACGAGGTTTTGATTGAAAATCCAGAGCACAAAGTCAAAAAAATCACGGTCTATCCAGGCGCTAAACTCAGTTTGCAGTCACACTATCATCGCGCCGAACATTGGGTGGTGGTGCGTGGGACAGCCAAAATTGTGAATGGCGAACGGGAAATCGTCCTTAATGAGAATGAGAGCACGTTTATTCCTAAATTGACCAGACACCGTTTGGAAAACCCAGGCAGAATCAATCTGGAAATCATCGAGGTGCAAACCGGTAGCTACTTGGAGGAGGATGACATCCTGCGCTTTGAAGACCAATATCGACGGGCCTAAATGGCTTTGCGTGGGTGAGCCCTTGCCAATCCCGGCAATTTAGTGTATACTAGCTAAAGCTTAGAATTCCCTTGTATATATAGCCTATTTTTTCTTCAAGCCTTTTCTAACTTCTTTTTGATTGTTTTTGTTTGTTCAATGAGTGGAGGATGGAGATACAAAAAGAATTGGAATAAGCCTTGTTTTCATTAAAAACAACAAAAGCCTTGGAATGGTGTGTAGTTGGTGAGTATGTAGCGGAAAAATTTGTAGTTGGCGGGCGTGTGGCGGAATTGGTATACGCGCATGCTTCAGGAGCATGTTCTCGCAAGGGATTGAGAGTTCGAGTCTCTCCACGCCCACCAACTATGCATTTGGACGCGTCCCGCTCAGGCGGGATTCTCGCAAGGGATTGAGAGTTCGAGTCTCTCCATGCCCACCAACTATTCATTTGGATACGTCCCGCCCAGGCGGGATTCCCGTAAAGGGATTGAGAGTTCGAGTCTCTCCCAAGGCACACGCATGGTATGGATTGGCTTCAATAGGATGAAACCGAGATCTTCCGTACCAGAGTACTTCTGACGAGTGCAAGTCTGGCGATAAGCCAATAAACTATAAATTTTTTGCACCCGTCATGCTAAATAAGAATATGATGTTAGGACAAAACAAACGGCCTGTTCACCGATCGGGTGATCGTCGAACAGCCCACAGTGCCGCACAAGGCACACACAGCACTCCAAGCGCGCACGGTCGACGCAGCGCGCAGGGTGCACGCCGGCCGCATGGCTTGGCACCGAGTCGTCGCGGATCAGAGCGACCGCGCTTTCTTAATCCAGCTTTCCTCAAAAATCAGGACCCCATCCCAGCGCTAGCGGAGAAAGAAGCGGAAAGCATCACATCTTCCAAGGAGAATATCCGGATCATTCCGCTCGGCGGAGTGGAAGAGGTGGGACGGAACATGACGGTAATTGAGTACAAAGATGACATTGTCATTCTGGATGCGGGATTACAATTTGCCGAAGCGGAAACTCCGGGGATTGATTTCATCATCCCCAATACCAAATATTTGGAAAAAAGAATTAGTAAGATTCGCGGGCTACTGATTAGCCATGCTCATTTGGATCATGTGGGGGCTATTCCATATCTCCTGAAGACCATTGGTAATCCGCCGATCATCAGTACGCAGGTGACGAATGCCATGATTGCCAAGCGCATGGAGGAGTTTCCTAATCACCAAACTGTCAATTACCAGGAAGTGAAAGCTGGCGATCGTATTAAATTGGGACGTCACTTGGCCGCGCGCTTTTTCAAGATTGCTCATACCATTCCAGATTCGATTGGGATCATCATTGAAACACCCATGGGGAACATCATCTATCCGGGTGACTTCAAGATTAATACCGATCGGGATGGCAAGCCAGTTGAGACGGCACAATTTGAAAAACTGGGTCAGGAGAAAAATCTGGTGCTGCTGCTCGAAAGCACCAACTCAGAAAAACCTGGTTTTTCCTTGTCAGAGGATGTGGCTCGAGAAAATATCCGCAAGATTTTCGAACAAGCCAAGGGGCGGATTATCATCGGCATGTTTTCTTCAGCGATTGAGCGCGCCATGGATGTGGTGGACGCTGCCGAAGGGTTGGGACGGAAAGTCTTCCTGGATGGCTATAGCATGAAATCCAACATGGCCATTGTTGAACAACTCGGGTTTTTCAAACCCAAGAAGGGTTCAATTCTGCCAGTGGAAAAAATCAATGATTTTCCGCCGGACCGGGTGGTGGTCATTTGCACTGGCGCGCAAGGCGAGGAGAAAGCGGCCTTGATGCGCATTGCCAACAAGAAGCACAAAAATATTAAGATTCATCCCAAGGATACGATTATCCTTTCTTCCTCAGTCATTCCGGGGAATGAGCTCAGCATTCAAAACTTGAAAGACAATTTGGCGCGTCAAGGCGCGCGCATTGTTCACTCGGGCATCATGGATGTGCATGCGACGGGCCATGCCAATCAAGAAGAGCTGAAACTGATGGTCAAGTTGATCAAGCCTAAATTTCTGGTGCCGGTGCATGGACAATTCTTCATGCTGCGCAACAATGCGGATCTAGCTGAGTCAGCTGGATTTATGCGGGAACGGATTGTGGTGCCGATGAATAATGGAGTGATTATTGAGGTTAATGCAGAAAAAATTGACGTGCTCAAAGAAACTGCTCCGTCGAACTATGTCATGGTGGATGGACTAGGGGTCGGGGATGTGAAGGAGATTGTGATCCGGGATCGCCAATTGTTGGCGCAGGATGGAATGTTCACTATCGTGGTGGTGATCGACCGGAATACCAAGAAGATTATTGGTAATCCGCAAGTCACTTCACGCGGGTTCATCTATGTCAAAGAAAATTTTGACATGGTGAATGCCACCAAGCGGATTGTGGAAAAGGTTATCAAGGAAAATACGGCGGTCGACATGGAAATTAACTGGGAATTCGTCAAGAATCAAATGCGCGAAGCCGCCAGTAATTTCCTCTTCCAAAAGACCAAGCGACGCCCCATGGTCTTGCCAGTCATCATTGAAGTCTAAACATACGCCGCGTATATTAGGCGCAAAAATCCCCCTTCGCGGGGGATTTTTGTTTGGTTAAAAATAAGTGGGTATTGAAAATATTTTGAAAAAAGAAAGCGCCCGTGAACTGATTTTGATTGTTCACGGGCGGGTTTTTCATGTCCTCCTGGTTGGAGTTAGGCGAGCGTGGCTCGCTGCAACTCGGTTGGGTTACTTGGTGGTGGCAGCCGGCTCCGCAGGCTCTGTGGGCTTTACTATTGTTTTTTACCGTCGGCTCAGTTCGATCATTCCGAACCCGCGGATGCCGAAGATCTCTTTGCCGCTCGCGGTATCTAGTACTAGGACAACATCCTTGGAATACTGATCCGGTCCGGTGAAGTAGGAAATCCGGAAACGGTTCACATCCGTGCGCTTCGGATCTTCCGATCGGACGGCGATCTGGCTCGGATTCTGGATCAGACTGTCGATCCGGGCTATTAGGGATTTGGCGTTGTCGTAGTCTTTGAAGAGCTTGCCTTCCTGTTTCTTGAGCTCGTCGCGGACACCTTGGACTTGAGACTCGATTTCGGTTCGGGCCGGACCAATGGACAGGCCGTTGGTCGCCTCGACAACCTTGTCGAGTTCCGTCTGGGGTGGCCGAGCGCAGCCGACCAGTAGGCTGATGGAAACAAATGCGATGCAGAAACAAGATCCAATTTTACGCATTCGATTTTCCTCCAAAGTTGAAAAGGGGGCGGAAGAGACTGCATCTCTCCCGCCCCCGGTTCGGTGTTTACCGCTGCTTACTTGGTGGCCGGCTGTCCGATCGGCGTGCCGAAGACTGTGCTGCCCGGCTGAACGACGGACGGCAGGGTGACGTTGCTGACGTGCTTGGACATCTCCATGGTAGCTTCGGCCGTCTTGAGTGCGGCGTCGGCGTATTTCATGCTGACTTCCAATTTGATACGCTCGACGGACGCTTCACGGGCCTTGGCGAATTCCTGGGCCGCTTCTCGTTGGGCCACGGCGATCCCGACGTTGGTCTTGTTGCGGATCTCCTGGGCCTGCTTCTCCTGATCAGCCACCTGGATATCCATCTCAGCCACGTAGGCCTTGTTGATGGACGCCTGGATGGTCGGATCGTCGTAGAGCAGGCCTTCCGAGGAGCCGAGGTTGCTGATGGTCAGTCCCAGCGGCTTGAAGTGGTCGGTCGTCTCCAGGGCCAGGGTCTTGAAGATCGTGCCCTTCTCCTTCTTGCAGTTGGTGAGGCTCAGGGTGCCGAATTCGCGGGACATGACCGACTGGATGAAGCCCCGGACGTTGGAGTCCATGACCTGGTCGAGGGGCTTGCCGGCAAAGTGGTACAAGTACTTGGCGGCGTCGTCCTCGGTGATCATGCCGGTGCAGTTCACGCCCACCCGGAAGTTGATCGAGTCGAGGGACTCAACCGCCACCGCTTGGTTGCTGGTCGAGGTGCCGGTCTCATTGCCTTTGGTCCACTCACGGGTGACCGGGGTGCGGTCCACCTTGATGACCTTCATGGTCGGAACCCACTCGAAGTCGCCAGGACCACGGCCAGTGTTGCGCTTGCGGATCGGAATCTCGATGCGCTTGGTGGCCACCTTGGCCGATTCGAGGTAGTCGACGCTCATGAACTTGCCCTGGCCGCCCTTCGAGTCGCCCTCCAGGGGAACCAGGAAGGCGGTTTCGTTGGGCTTGATCTCCTCAAGCGGGCGGACCTCGGCCGGGCCGAGGAAACCACAGCCCGCGAGAAGGGTCGCACTCAAGATCAGGCTGGCCGCCAGCGCCGTCTGGCTCTTCACGAGCTTGACGAGACCGGGGATCCAGACGATCCCGAGGAGAACCAGCATGGTCCAGCCGATCACGTTGGGAACGAAGCTGCCGTTCGAGGCTGCCCGTGCCGCTGCGTAGCCGGTCACGCTGTCGTTGAGCTGGCCGACGGCCATTTGACCGGTGACGCCGCCCTCGGCGTACTGCCAGAAGTAACCGACGCTGAACCAGGTGGCGACGATCAGGGCCGTCGCGATGAAGCGCCACTTCCAGTTGAACTGCTGCTTGGTCTGTTCCATCTGCTTGCTCCTTCTTCCCGATATTTTTTCTTTTGCCCTCGGGTGGGGAGTGGGTGTGTTTTACAACGCAACTTGAGAACGCTTATCTTCGGATAGGCCGACGCTCCTTTCTCCGCCAAAGCGGAAGCTGAATTTTCAAGTAACTCTGTTTGGAGCACGAACCCTCTTGGTTCGCGACCCAAATTGAATCAAGTTGTTTAAATTGTTTGTTCGTTTTAGCTTGAGGGGATTGTAGCGAATCCTAGTCAAATGTCGACAAATGCGTTAAAACTAGTCAAGAGCAGTTTTTCCAAAAGGATAAAAAGGCCATAAACATTGACAAATATTGCATTTATGCTACACTCAATAAGTTGACCCAAAGGTCGTCAAATAAGCCAATTAATTTTGGAGTTATGAAAAAGAGATTACAAAAACTCGGACTAGGCGAAAAAGAATCCAAGGTCTACTTAGCTATTTTGGAGTTGGGCCATGCCAATATTCAGGCCATTTCCAAGAAGTCAGGGGTGAAGCGTACTACTGTCTACGATGTGCTGGAAGACTTGAAGAAAAAGGGCTTAATTAGCATTACGGGTAAGGGAAAGAGAAATGTCTATGTGGCCGAGGATCCGCGTAAAATTGGTCACGAGATAGATGAGCGAAAACATGCCTTTACTCATCTTTTGCCAGAACTCTTGTCGCTAGCCAATCTTTTGGACAAGAAACCGAGAATTCGTTATTTCGAGGGACTTAGTGGTTTGCGAGAGGTCTACGAAGATACTCTGACATATCACGATCAGGAAATTGTGGCCTGGATTGCGGATGAAGGCCTAAAAACTATGGGCCAAGATTACTTTACTCAGGAATATGATCCGGAGAGAAAGGAAAAGAAGATTTGGGTTAGAGCTATTGCGCCAGATAACGAACTGATGCGGGATTTCAAGAAACTGGATGCCCAGTCGTTGCGCCAGACCCGGATTATTTCCAATCGAGCGCTGGATCTGGATGTAGAGATTGTTCTGTATGGAAAATCCAAAATCGGAATCATTGCCTTTAATGAGGAAATGGGTCTTATTATTGAGAGCACCAAGATCTACAAGACTCTCAAAAGCATCTTTGAACTTTGTTGGGGAGATTCCGAGTAAGTTTGCGAATTTGTTTTCGATAAGATACAATGCGGGTATATGAAGAAACGTATCTTTTCCGGCGTTCAGCCGAGCGGCAATTTGCACATTGGGAATTATCTGGGGGCTATTAAAAATTGGGTCGAGCTGCAAGAGCAGTACGATTCGATTTTTTGCGTAGTCGATTTGCATGCCATCACGGTGCCGCAGGATCCCAAAGTTCTGCGTCAAAAAACGATTGAATTGGCCAAGCTCTATTTGGCAGCGGGCATCGATCCACAGAAGTCCAAGATATTCGTGCAGTCGCACGTGCCAGAGCATGCCGAACTGGCTTGGATTTTGAACACGATTACCAAGGTTTCAGAATTGGAACGCATGACCCAGTTCAAGGACAAAGCTGGGAAACAAAATCGGGAGGGAGTGGGGATGGGCCTCATGGATTATCCTGTGCTGATGGCGGCTGATATCATTTTGTATGACACTAATCTGGTGCCAGTGGGCGAAGATCAAACGCAGCATGTGGAAATCACCCGGACCTTGGCGGAGCGTTTCAACCAAAAATTCGGTGAAACTTTTGTGGTGCCCGAGGCTTTTGTGACGCGCGAAGGGAAGCGCATTATGGGTCTTGACGATCCAACCAAAAAAATGTCCAAATCGGCTGATTCGGAATACAGTTACATCGCACTGACGGACAGCGAAGAGCTCATTCGCAAGAAAATTAAAAAAGCCGTCACTGATTCTGGTTCGGAAATAACCTACAGTGAAGATCGTCCGGCCATTCGCAATTTGATGAACATCTATTCTTTGTTGGGCGACCAATCTATTTCGGACATTGCTGCCAAATATGCCGGTAAGGGCTATGCGGATTTCAAGAGCGACCTGGCTGATATTGTGGTTGAATCACTGCGGCCTTTTCAAGAGCGCTTCAATAAGCTTTCGGATGAGCAGGTGCTGGAAATTTTGAAAGACGGGGCCAAACGCGTGCGACCACTGGCCGCGCAAAAATTGAGCGAGGTCAAACAAAAACTAGGATTTGTGGTTTAAATTTCATGAGTGTTCATCTTGGGGCGCAAAGAGTCTCGGGCTTCGTTCCGGTTACGCTGGCCATCGCCGGCAATGCTTTCATCACGCTCATAAAATTTGTGGGCTTTTT
>SCTJ01000125.1 GCA_004297805.1 Patescibacteria group bacterium
AATCCTTCTTTACGCATTCTTTCTTCAAACACTGGGTCAACATAATAAAAATTTCCGATTGCCACGCTTTTTTCAAATACTAAACTGAAAACCGGTTCAATTCCTGAAGAACAGCCAGCAATCATTGATATGGAACCGGTCGGCGCGATAACGGTATTAAATCCATTTCTAATGCCATATTTTTTAATTTTCTTCGCAAGTTCATTCCAATCAAAATGCCATGATTTTTTATCTTTAAATCCGGCGAATGGAAGCTTGCCTTCTTTAAAAAACGATTTATCAAAATAAGGCATTCTTCCTCTTTCTTTTGCTAAATCAATGGAAGCCGACTTGGCGTGATAATTAATAAACTCCATTAATTGCTCCATAAATTCCAGACATTGTTTTGAACCGTAAGAAATTTCCAATTCAAAAAGCAAATCGCCTATACCCATCACGCCTAATCCAAGCTTGCGAGTATTCAAACTCATTGCTTCAATTTCCGGCAAAGGATATTTATTAATATCAACAACATTGTCCAAAAATCTTGTCGCAAGTTTTACGTCGCGTTCAAGCGCTTGCCAGTCAAAATGCGGTTTTTTGCCGCCGTTTTTCTTTAAATATTCCCAAACATTAATTGAACCGAGATTGCATGATTCAAACGGATAAAGTAAAACCTCTCCGCAAGGATTAGTGCACTCAATCGGACCCAATGATTTTGCAAAAGGATTGTATTCATTAATTCGGTCATAAAATAAAATTCCCGGCTCGGCCGATTCCCAAACTTGATAAGAAATAATATCAAATAGTTGTTTGGCGTCTATTTCTTTTTCAATTTTTCCATTGCGCGGATTTATTAAAGGATACGGTTTATTTTCTTTTAAACACTGCCAAAATTCCGGCTTAACCATTATGGAAATATTAAAATTTCTTAAAGCCTTATTCCCTTCTTTGGCCTTGATAAATTTATCAATATCCGGATGGTCGCTGTTTAAAATTCCCATATTGGCGCCGCGCCGAATTCCGCCCTGCTTAATTACATCCGTCATATTATCAAACATAGACATAAAACTAATCGGACCGGACGAAGTGCCGCCGGTAGTTTTAATAAAATCATTCTCCGGTCTCAAATGAGCAAAATTATACCCCACCCCGCCGCCGGATTTAAAAATAATCGCCGCGGCTTTCAAAGAATCCATTATTGATTCTATGGAATCTTCTATGCCAAGCACAAAACAAGCCGAACCCATTCCAAAATAATTGCCGAAATTCGCCAAAGCCGGAGTATTGGGCATAAAACGGCGGCTTACCATTAAATTATAATAAGCGTCTATCTCCGATTCGTACTTGTTAAAATATCCTTTTTTAAGAAGCTCTAAAAAATTCTGCCAGGAAACTTTAATTTTTTTGTCTTTTGCTAACCGGTCATATACTCTCTTTATCCCCTCTAAATGGAATTGGTTGAGTTTATACTTGCCGATTGAAAATTTGTCGACAAATTTTGTTGGGTCGAATTCTTCAAAACGACGCTCTGAAATTCCACCGGCTTTTTTATAAATTTTTGAATCGTAAAAAATAGAAGAAATTGCTGTATGCGTCGCCACTCTTGTAAAAAGCTGTTTCGG
>SCTJ01000161.1 GCA_004297805.1 Patescibacteria group bacterium
TCTTATTCCGGATGTCATTATCTATGCCGCAGACTCACTCCACGAAGTGACTCAGCACATTGCCGGCAGACAAAAACTAACACGCATCGAAAAACGCTTCGTTCAAAGCCGAACCACTGCGACGGTCGCCTTCGACTTCGCCGCCATTCGAGGGCAGGAACACACCAAACGCGCACTTGAGGTCGCGGCAGCCGGCGGACACAATATTCTCCTACAAGGACCACCGGGGTCAGGTAAAACACTCCTTGCCCGGGCTTTTCCCGGCATCCTCCCCGATCTCACCTATGACGAAGCGCTGGATGTTACCCGCATTCACTCCATTACCGGGTTGCTCCCTCGCGATGGCTTCATTTCGGAAAGACCGTTCAGATCTCCACATCACACCGCAAGCGGTACCTCGCTTGTCGGCGGAGGCTCACAACCAAGACCGGGCGAGATTTCCCTCGCACATCGAGGCGTTTTATTCCTAGACGAGTTTCCAGAGTTTTCTCGGGCCGTGCTTGAGAATTTGCGGCAACCGCTTGAAGACGGCTACATCACCGTCGCCCGGGCCCAACGAACCGTCTCATTCCCCGCTCGTTTCATGCTGGTGGCCGCCATGAATCCCTGTCCATGTGGGTACGCCACCGATCCAGACAGACCCTGTACCTGCACTCCTGTGCAACTCATGCTGTATCGCAAGCGTTTATCCGGTCCTTTGCTGGATCGCATCGATCTCATGATCGAAGTTCCCAAAGTTCCCACGGATCGTCTCATTGATCTCGCTCCAGGCGAGAGCTCCGCCGATATACGCGCCCGCGTGCAATGCGCTCGCGAGAAGCAACAGCAACGTTATGCAAAACTCCGCATCGTGACCAATGCAGAATTAAACAGCGATCATGTCCGACGATGCATCGAAACGACCGACGCGGCAAAGACACTCCTCAAACAAGCCGTCGATAGATATAAACTGTCTGCCCGTGCCTATTTCCGTGTTCTGAAAGTCGCTCAAACCATCACCGACCTCTCTCAGAACCATCGCATCGATGTTCCGGAGCTCGCCGAAGCGCTCCAGTATCGACAAAGCGTTGAATAAAACTGTCAACACAAAAACACTTTTGGCATGCTTCCGCTACCTTGCGAGATTGACGAAATGTCCACAAAATGCTACTCTTTTTGAGCTAAAAATCAGTGTTTTTTGAAATACGTTTCAATCCTAAACGATAGCGGATCTATTGTCTTCGTCCCGG
>SCTJ01000118.1 GCA_004297805.1 Patescibacteria group bacterium
GGGCGCCGACCTCAGGCGCGCCGACCTCAGGGGCGCCGACCTCAGGCGCGCCGTCCTCAGGGGCGCCGTCCTCAGGGACGCCGACCTCAGGGACGCCGACCTCAGGGGCGCCGTCCTCAGGGACGCCGACCTCAGGGACGCCGACCTCACGGGCGCCGACCTCAGGGACGCCGTCCTCAGGGACGTTCCGGTTTTGCCAAACATCGACGCGGCGATCCTCGCGGCCGTGACCGATGGAGTCGGCGAGCTCAATATGTCCGACTGGCATATGTGCGAGACGACGCACTGTCGCGCCGGTTGGGCGGTTCACTTGGCGGGCAAAGCCGGCAAAGCCCTTGAGGAGAAGTTCGGCCCCGCGGTGGCCGGATCCCTGATCTACGCGGCGTCCCGGCCCGGCAAGCCGATACCGGACTTCTACGCCAGCACTTCGGCGGCGATGGCGGACATCCGCAAGTGCGCCGAGGAGGCGTCATGCAGCTGACCGTTCTCCCTGTCGATAACCGTCTGACCCACTCCCGCCGGTCGTGTATGCACAAGTGCAACCGGAAGCACCAACTCGCCTACGAGCTTGGGCTCAAGCCCGAGGGGACCCCGCGTCCGTTCCGGATGGGCGACGCCTACCACCGGGGGCTGGAGGTCATCAAGGCTGCCGGCGGTGTAGATGCGGCCGTCGCGGAGTCGGTCCGGTTCTACGATGAGCCCCCGCCCCCGTTCATGACGCAGTTCGATTGGGACGTGGAGCGAGAGACCGTCGCCCAGCTGGTCAACGGCTACGCCTGGTATTGGGGAAACCGGCAGGCGTCGGGCCAGTTGCTCCCCGAGTGGACGATCGCGGAGGTCGTCGCCAACGAGCAGGTGTTCGCGCTGCAGCTGGAGGGCGTCGACGTCGCGGGCAAGATCGACGGCATTGTCCGGCTCGGCGATGGCCGGCTCGCGGTACTCGAGCACAAGACCACGTCCGACGACATCGCCCCGGCGCCGGCGGGCAAGCCCGCCAATCCGTATTGGCTCCGGCTACGGATCGACGGCCAGATCTCCATGTACTTCGCGGCCGCCCGGGCGATGGGGCATGACGTCCGCACCGTGCTCTACGACGTCACGGCCAAGCCGAGGATCTCTCCAAAGCAGATCCCGGTTCTGGACGCCGACGGAAAGAAGATTGTCGTCGATGCCCAGGGTGTCCGGCAGCTGAAGGTGAAAAAGAAAAAGGACGGGTCTCCGGCCGCCGGCGACGGCGAGCCGTACCAGACCGGCGATGCTGAGAAGGGGTGGACTCTGCAGACGCGTGTCGAGACCCCGGTCGAGTTCGGAGATCGGCTCCGCGCCGACATCGCCGAGCGGCCGGCGTACTACTACGGCCGGCAGGAAATCCCCCGCCTCAACTCGGATATCGAGGAGTTCTTGCGGGAGCTCAAGGCCGACAAGCACGCGCTCGAGTACTTCCGGTGGAAGGGGATCTGGCCCCGGAACACCCAGGTGTGCACGGTCTACGGGACCTGCGAGTACTTCAAGCTCTGCCACAACGGATGGAACCCGTCGGACGGCGTCCCCGTCGGGTTCGTTCAGATACAGGACGTTCACCGCGAGCTCAACCTCGCCACTGAAGGAGCGACCGAATGACGACCGTGTCCGGGCCCCCGCCCATGATGGGCGGCCCGCCCCCCATCCAGCCAATGTCGCGCGCCAAGAGCGGCATGCCCCCGCCCCCGCCGGTCGAGGCCGGCGCCCTCGCGTCCCCCACCGGGACCAAGGCGACCATCGTCGAGCCCGAGTCGATCGACTTCCAGCCGCCCCGTCTCAAGCTGGACGCCGTCGAGGGCTGGGGCAAGACCACGATCGGCGCGTACTCGAGCGGTAAGCCGCTGATCATCATGTGCGGCAACGAGACCGGTTATCTAACTTTGGCGGGCGGCAAGCTCGCGCCCAAGGTCCCGTACGTGCACGCGACGTCGTGGCTGATGTTCCTGGACGCGCTGGACCAGGCGCTCGCCATCCCCGGGCTGGGTTCGGTGGTGATCGACGCCACCGGCGGCATGGAGCGGCTCGCCCACGAGTACGTCTGCAACCGGGACTTCAAGGGCGATTGGGGCGAGACGGGGTTCATGAACTTCCAGAAGGGCTACGAGATCTCCGTCGCGGAAATCCTCAAGGCGCTGGTGAAGCTGGACACCATCCGCGAGAAGACCAAGGCGACCGTCTGGCTGCTCGGCCACGTGAAGACGGCCAACATCAAGAACCCGATGGGCCCGGACTACGACCAGTTCACCGGGGACACGCACCCCAAGACGATGGCGATCATCAACAAGTGGTGCGACGCCATCTTCGTGGGGAAGTACAAGACCGTCGTCGATCCGACCGACAAGAAGAAGACCAAGGGGAAGGGGATCGGCGGCACCGAGCGCGTGATGTACGTCGACGAGAGCGACGCCGTGAAGGCGAAGAACCGTTACTTCATGGACACCAACCCGCTCCCCATCCCCGAGGATCCAACGCAGTCCGCGGCCGTTATCTGGGCCGCTCTCACGAAGCACGCCAGCTCGACCCCGGCGTAAGCGGGTCGAAACCAACAACCATCAGCAGGAGCGATCAATGTTCGCAGAAGGACTTTACAGCGGTCTCCGGGTCGGTCAGGGCCTGGGGGAGAGCAAGGACAAGAAGACGCCGTACGTCTACGTCGAGTTCGAGATCAGGCACATCGCGGTCAACGGAAACTGGCGGCCGGTCCCGTCGCCCGAGAAGCGGACGGTCATGATGTACCTCACCGACGGCGCGTGGCCGTCGACGTGCCAGAAGCTGGACTCTCTGGGGTTCAAGGGCGACCTCAAGAACCCGCAGTTCGACGAGGCGACCGCCAATCAGGGCGTGGAGCTCCGGTGCCGGCACGAGCCGTACACCAACCCCAACACGGGCAAGACCCGGACCAATGAGAAGTGGGAGCTCGAGGGGTGGGGTGAGCAGTCGCACTCGCCGATCTCTGACCTGTCGAAGTTGGACGTGTTCGCGGCCCGGTATCGCCAGGAGAAGGCGAACACCGGCGCGCCCCCGCCCCCAATGGCCGGTGCGCCCGCCGGTCAGCA
>SCTJ01000071.1 GCA_004297805.1 Patescibacteria group bacterium
CTGACCCAGCTCCAGCATCACCGCGTTGGTCACGTCCACCACGTTGCTAATAGCATTAATTCCAAACTTTTTGAGCATCAATTGATACCGCAGGGGTGAATCTTGAATAGTAATATTATCCATGAGTACGCCGATATAACGCTGGCAAAGTTTCAGGTCTTTAATGGCAATTTGCACATTCCGCTTCTTGCCTTTGGGTAAAGCCAGTTTTTCAAAACGCGCCTCATCGATTTTGCGCCCCTCCACCGCTCCGATTTCACGAGCCATGCCCAAATGCGACAAAGCGTCGTGGGATCGGTCTGGTAGCACTTTAATCTCCATCATGGCATCCTCAAGCCAGGTCTCTTTGGCAAACGGCTTACCAACTTTGGCATCTTTGTCTAAAATCAAAATGCCGCTATGATCTTTGCCCAGTCCCAGCTCGTCGGACGCGCACAGCATGCCTTTCGATTTTGCACCTCGAATTTCCGCTGGCTTAATTTCCAACCCATTCGGGAGTTTCGCACCCACCAGGGCCACCGGCACTTTCTGTCCAACTTGAATATTGGGAGCGCCACAGACCACCGTCAGTTTTTCCTTGCCGATCGTAACTGTCGCCAGCTGCAATTTGTCAGCATTAGGATGCTTCTTGATTTCCAAAATTTTGCCCACCACTACTTTTTCGAGGCCCGTACCAATTTTTTCGATACCCTCCACTTCAAAAGAATGCATGGTCAAAAGTTCCGCCAATTTTTCAGGTGAGAGTTTCGTGCCGGAAAGTTCCTTGAGAAGTGTATAAGAATATTTCATAATGATATCTTGATCAAAGCAGGGTTAGAAAGTTTCCATTAATTATGGAAATAAGGATTTTAACACTAAATAGCCCGATCCCACGATAATTGGGATAATGATAAATCCAAGTGCAAATGCAGGGATTTTCCTTAGTTTATAGGCGACCACAAGATAAGCCAAGAGTGCTACTGCGAATACCAGGACATCAAATAGAGGATCGCTTGAGCCACCTCCAAATCCAACCCGAAGCGCACTATGCCATCCAAATAAATTAGCTACAAAGGCGAGAATAAGCACAAACGGCAAACCGACAACAGGAGGAATGACCAGTCCTAAAATACCCCCCAAAACAAAATAGATAATTTTGTTTTTTTCCTCAATCCAGTTGATTCTCCACTGTTCTAAAACCATATGTTCAAATAATAAAAACTTGCTTCACTGCTCTTAGAACTGCTTAATGAATCTTAGATCCCCGCTATGGAACAGACGAATATCGTCAATTTTGTATTTCATCATCGCCAAACGTTCCAGGCCAAACCCCCAGGCAAAACCCTGATATCGGTTTTTGGGATAGCCCGCGGCCACAAACACTGACTGATTGACCATGCCGGCACCACCCATCTCTAGCCATCTTCCATGCCGACAGGCTGGACATCCCTGGCCCGAGCAGACCGTGCAGGAAATATCAAATTCGAAACTTGGTTCCGTAAAAGGAAAATAACTCGGCCGTAATCGCACCTTGATATCCTTTTTGAAAAATTTGGAGAAAAATTCCTGGGCAATGTATTTCAAGTTTCCCACATTCATGTCATCGCCCACTACCAGCGCTTCGAATTGATAGAAGGTGTGTTCGTGAGTAGTGTCGGTGGCTTCGCGGCGAAAACATTTGCCCGGCACAATGATCCGGAAAGGTGGCTCATGCGTTTCCATATATTTCACCTGAGCCGCACTGGTCTGCGTCCGCATAGCTAAGCGCTCTTTACCAGCCGTTTGCTTTAG
>SCTJ01000072.1 GCA_004297805.1 Patescibacteria group bacterium
GCAGGACAAAGATCCGGCCAAAGCAAAGCAGGTGATGGAGGCGATGCTGAAGATGAAAAAGATCGATATTGCCGAACTGCAACGAGCTTATAATCAGCAAGGCTAGCAATTTTCAATAAAGTTAATAAAAAAATATGGAAAGAATCAAAATCGAGCAGCATGGTTTTACAGCCTTTTCCTGGTTCGCAGGCTGGCTGTTTACCGTCGGCTTTTTGCATCTGCCGTTTTGGCCGGCGGTGTGGGCGATTCTGCTCTGGCCCTATTTCATTGGTCAGGCGGTGAGT
This sequence comes from Patescibacteria group bacterium, assembly GCA_004297805.1. Classification (GTDB taxonomy): domain Bacteria; phylum Patescibacteriota; class Minisyncoccia; order Moranbacterales; family SCTJ01; genus SCTJ01. The sequence goes on from SCTJ01000072.1 coordinate 285, forward strand.
GCGATTGCTCAGCGCTAATTTTCTAATAAGCCGCAGACTGGTCAGGCGGGCTGTTTTTGATGTGCCGGGAATCAGGTGGTGACCAAATGGGCTAAGGTGGTATAATGAAAGCATGAAAAACAACCGTCTCAAGCTGCTGGTATTTGTGCTGATTCCGATTCTGGTATTGCTTGGGTTTTGGCTTGTCAAACAACGCGCACCGAAAATCAAAAATCTGGATGCTGTGGAGGTGCAAAGCTATCAAGGCAAGGACCTTTCTTCAATCAATGATTTTCGCGAAAACTCCATCAAAGGTCCGCAATATGTCGACCGAGCCAGCTATCGCTTGAACATCAAAGGCCTGACGGATGGAGAGAAGAATTTGACCTATGACGAAGTGGTGCGAAATCACTCGGCGTACCAAAAGGTCGTTACACTCAATTGTGTGGAAGGTTGGAGTGTGACCATTTTGTGGGAAGGACTGCTAGTGCGCGATCTGGTGGACACATCCAAAATTCCAACCGATGCCAACACCATCATTTTTCGCGCTGCTGACGGCTATTCCACTTCCTTCCCGCTGGATTATATTTTGCAAAAAGACATTCTGATGGCCTATAAGATGAATGGCGCCACTTTGCCACCGGAGCGGGGATTTCCTTTTCAGCTGGTAGCCGAGGACAAATACGGCTACAAGTGGATCAAGTGGATTACGGAAATTGAATTTTCAAATGACAGCAACTATCGCGGTTATTGGGAAAGTCGCGGATATTCCAATAGTGGCGACCTGAAAGATAATTTTTTGGAAAAATAGATCGATGGTTATTTTTCGCAAAAGCGTGCGCTGGTTGTTGCTGGGAGTTTCTGGACTGCTGGTGCTGAGCGGTTTTGGAATTACGCACTATCAGGTAGTTAGCCAGTTGACGCTGGGTCTTTTGAATAAGGCCCAAGCCTTTCAACTGCACAATTTCCTGGCGGTGCCTTTTGTGGTCCTGCTGGTGTTGCACGTGGTGCTGGCTTCGAAATTTTTTGGCCTAAATAACTCTAAATGAAACGCATGACCGAAACGAAACATATTAAAAAACTATCTTGGGAAGACATTGAAAGATTAGTTATCGAATTGGGACAGCAAATCAAAGCGTCTAGTTTTTGGCCAGATTATCTGGTGGGTATTACCGTGGGGGGACTGGTGCCGTTGGCACTCTTGGCCAAAGAATTGGGCCTCAACAAAATCGTCACCGTTTCGGCCAGTTCCTATGAAAAAGATCGCCAAGGGGAGCTGAGCATTTTGTATTTGCCGGAAATTGACCTCAAAGGCCAGAAAGTTTTGCTGGTGGATGAAATTGCGGACACGGGCCAGACTTTGGAAAAAGTGTCGCAAGTGATGCGGGAAAAATATAATCCAGCCGAGTTGCGTACGGCGGTGATGGCTATCAATCAGGACAAATGTCAAAATCGGCCAGATTATTTTGCCACGGCCGAAACCGGTTGGGTGGTTTTCCCGTGGGAAAGAAAAGATTTTCCGGAATACTTTTAGATTATGGAAATCTCCATTAAAAACAAATTCGGTGAAAAGCTGGACGCCGTGGTGGAAGGCCGAATGGACGCCGACACGACGGTGGTTTTTGTGCATGGCTTGGGTACCAGCAAGGATGAAAACGGATTGTTTGTGGATATAGCGGCTTCATTAGCTGACAAATTTCGGATTGTGCGTTTTGATTTTTCGGGTTACGGGAAAAGTGAAGGGCGCCAAGAAGACGTGGACTTTCACAAGCAAGCTGAAGATTTGGAATCCGTCTTGAAATATGTGCGGCAAAATTACTCGGGTCAGATTAATATCTTGGCACATTCAATGGGGACGTCGGTCGTGAGTTTGCTTTCTCCGGAAGGAATCACAAAAACAATTTATTCTGGAATCCCGAGCACAGATTATCTAGACAGCATGGCGAGAATGAAAGACAGAATTAGCAGTCGAGGAGGAACAGTGAATGAAGCTGGTATTAGTTTTTATCCGCGCAAAGACGGCGCAGTGCAAAAGATTGGTCCGACTTTCTGGCGGGTCCGGCGGGAATTTGATCCGGTAGTGGCGTTGCGAAAATATGCTCCCCAGACTCAGCTGACAATTTTCAAATCATTGCAAGATGAAATCACTGGCAATGAAGGTTTTGCGGCATACAAAGACATGAAAGAATTGAATTATATGGAGGTTAATGGGACACACGGTTTTTCTGATCCAGCTGATCGGCAGGCAGTCATCAAAATAATCATGGGAATATTGGAGAAATAATTTATGTATTTTCTCTATATTCTGGAATGCGCGGATGAGACTCTCTACACCGGTATCACCACCGATCTCAAGCGCCGAGTCGCTGAACACAACAGCGCTAAGGTGGGAGCCAAATATACGGCCGCCCGCCGACCAGTAAAGTTAGTTTATTCACAGAAGTTTCGCAATCGTTCGACCGCTTCCAAGGAGGAGGCGCGGATCAAAAAGTTGGCCAAATCCCAAAAGCTGGAGTTGATCAAAAACTAAGGAGGATCATATGAAAGTGGTTTTTCTCAATACCTGGAACGGAAAAATGAGAGCGGAAATCGAGCCGTTTATTCGCGAGCAATCTCAAGATGCTGACATTTTTTGTTTGCAAGAAGTCTATCCGGAGATGCGCGCGCTGTGCCAACAATGGCTGTCTGACTATCAGGAATTCTATGCCTACAAATTTATCGTCAAAGATGATGATTTTCCACAGGCTACTTATGTGCGAAAAAGCATGCCAGGGCTGGAGTCGGAGATTGTGCTCGAAAATGAGCCCAATTGTGGTTTGGGTATCAATGTGAGATTCCAGACAAAGAATGGAATTCTGAATGTTTGTAATTTTCACGGCGCGGCTTTTCCGGGCGACAAGCTAGATAATCCGAATAGGTTGAAACAATCGGAGCGTCTGATTGATTTTTTTCGTCAACGAGACGGACAGAAGATTATCGGTGGAGATTTCAACTTGCTGAATAACACTCAGAGCGTTAGAATGTTTTCGGAAAATGGCTATGCGGATTTGATCCATGATTTCGAAATCAAAACGACACGCAATCGACTGGCCTGGGAGATGTATCCAGATAGCAAGCAATTTTATTCCGATTTTGTTTTTGTGAGTCCCGAGGTGAAGATTGAACAGTTTATGGTTCCGGAGAATGAAATTTCAGACCATCTGCCCATAATTATGGAGATTGAAATTAACAAAGCTTGATAGAAGGGGGAGCTAAATTGATAGGGAACTAAAAGATATGAGCACCATCGAATTCTTGCGGCAGTTTCGGATTGGTAGCTTCGCTATTTTTGACCTTGCCACGGCCTTTGTGGGGATGTGGTTGATTTCGCCCCTGCTTTCCAGATTATTTCGGAAATTGGGCCTGGAAATTCCCAGAAGCAGCTGGTTGCTGTGGACGGTGCCGATCGGCATTGCGGTTCATCTGCTGATTGGCCGAGTGACTCCACTGACGCGCGACTTCCTGGACTGGCAGGGGCACTATTTGGCGAAAATAGTGGTTGTGGGCCTGCTAATCTGGGGAATAATGGGCGTCAAAAGGGCCCAGTCAAAGGGCGCTTGACCTTTGGCGGTTGGTGTGCTACAATAAGGAAACTCACAGGTCCATGCACAAGCAGCTTAGTCGAACTTTTGGCATCGTATCAATGTGAATTTAATTAGTTGTCATATATCCAAATGCAACAGGGAACAATCAAACGATTGACTGATCGCGGATTCGGATTCATTGCCGTCGAAGGCAGTGAGAAGGATCTCTTCTTTCATTCGAAGGAATTGCAAGGAGTTCAGTTTGATGAACTTCGGGAGGGCGACAAGGTTCAGTTCGAGGTAGTGGAAAGTCCAAAAGGACTGAACGCTGTCAACGTAACTCGGATCCAGTAGTCAACTCACAGCAAGAAAAGCCTCCGCTCTGCGGAGGCTTTTTCGTTGTCTTCAGGAAATCCCCGAGGACTATTGAAGGTCTTTCTTTTTTTGCTCAAACTCCTCCTGGTTGATCTCGCCCTTGGCGTAACGTGTCTTGAGAATTTCCAAAGCGGAGTCACTTTTGTGGGTGTCTCCGTGACCCTCATGGCCACCATGTCCACAGCACCCGCCACCCATACCCGATCCGGACAAATGCCGAACGAGCATGATGACTCCCCAGATAATGACTCCCCAAAAGAGGAGCATGAAGATCCAGCCAAAGCCGAATCCACCATAACCCCCACCAAAATAATTCCCCATCATACGATAGTTATTTAGTGATTATTTAACTCGCCTAAGTAATACGTATGAAAGTGGAAATTATTTCAAGCGGGTCGAGGTTAGCCCAGGAGATGAATAAGTGATAAACTCAAAATACTAATGGCGATCCCATGCTGACTATCCCCAAACAATACGCATCCTTGCGGTTTTTGCGCCCAATCGATTGGGACGAGATTTTTGCTGACTGGCGAGAGAATGAAGCTGGGCAGGCGACTTGGAAAGAGCATTGGGAAAAGCGCGGCTTTGCTTCTTGGGACGAATGGCGCAAAGCCTATGTGGCGCCAATTGGGCCAGAAAAACTGGAATGGTTTCTGTATGTCATCGACAATCCATTGCAAGATGTGCCGTTGTTTTTTGGCGTGCCGTCGCGGGCTTGGATTGAAGGCGCCTATGATGGCTCACAGACCAAACAACTCAAAGACATTTTGCATTTGCCAATTGTGATGGAAAATGAAAAAATTCCAGCCATTCGGAAAAACTTTCCGCCAACCACTATGTTAACGGGCTTGGTGATCGGTGACAAAATAGTTTTGGGCGAGGGGATGCACCGCGCCGTGGCTCTGGCCAGTTGGGACCCACAAATTCCTTTCAATAGCCAAGTCACCATCGCTCTGGCGAGTTTCACCGGTGACATTCCCGCTATTGGCGGCAATCGCAAAGAATAAGGTTTATTGGCGACTACCCAATCCTCTTCGTAACTCCTCCCGATAGCTTATAGATAAGTTTACACCTAATTTTAAATTGGTCTCAAATTCTTGCATATGCAAGTTTGTGAGACATGGCTTAAGGGTGACTGGATATTTGGTGGGGTAGCGGGATTTTGATAATTGTGGTATAGTTTTGCCATAAAATTGTGAGGGCGCGAAGATGAGGAAGTTCGTGACAATCTGGTCACTGGTGTTCTCGATGGCTTTTGTCTTTTTTGCGTTCACTGATCTTGCCAAGGCTGCTGGTCCAACAGAAGTGTGGGAGGATATCAATGCTTCGACAGTTTGGGCTTTGGACGGCAGCCCATATATTGTTAGAAAGAGAATTAATGTTAATGCGTCCCTACGAATTGAAGCGGGGGTAGTTGTTAAATTTGACACAGTTTCTAATAACCCTGTACATCCTAGTCTAATTGTAAAGAGTGACCTCGTTGCCATTGGAAATTCAAACGCCAAAATATTTCTCACCTCACTCAGGGATGACTCCATTGGTGGGGATACAAATGGTAATGGAAATTTAACCATCCCGCATCGAGGCGATTGGGCTGGTATATTTTTGACCGATGATCCTGGAAACATTTCGATGGAAAGCGTGGTGATTGCCTATGCAGACTATGGCTTGCATTACCAAAATTTGTCTGCAGGCAATTATCATGGGCTATCTTTGAAGTATTCCGAAATACACGACTGTAATCGGGGATTGTATTTGCGTGACGTTGAACCTATTTTGGAAAATAATGCTATTCGTAATAACTACACTGGAATTAAGGTATATTTTCCCATAAATAAAGATCGGCACATCTCTATTAAAAATAGCGCCATCTATGACAATGACTATGGTGTTGACGGAAGTGGATATTATGTTGGCGGAATGTCATATTTTGATGCTCGTGACAATTGGTGGGGCGATTCAAGCGGTCCGTATGTCGGCGCTTGGAATTCTAACGGCAAGGGCGATTGGATAATCAGTAACTGGACCAATTTCACTCCGTGGCTTTTGGGAAAACCGCCCATCGAACCGCCGCGCTGTGAACAAAATTGTTTTTCCAATGTACTATTTTTGCCAGGGCTCAAGGGTAGTCATCTTTATAAAACTGAAGCAGGTGGGATGGAGGACGAATTGTGGATTCCAAATTATTTTGGGAATGATGTCGAGGAGTTGGCGCTGGATGAAAATGGCAACAGTATTAATAACGTTTATACCCGGGATGTGATTGAAGCTGCTGGACTACCAGTGATTGGCAATATCTACAAAACTTTCATTGAAAAACTAGCAACGCTCAAATCCAGCGGAACCATCAGTGATTATGGTCTTTTTGCCTATGATTGGCGGCAAAATGTGGAGGAGGTTGTGGACGGTACGCCCTATCCGGGCGGGGCGGTGAAATCGGTTGCGGAAGAGTTCAGGAAATTGGCCGAGTCTTCCAAGAGCGGAAAGGTGACTATCGTGGCACATTCCAATGGTGGCCTTCTGGCCAAAGCGCTAGCCCGGGAATTAGAAAGGACTGGGCAGATCGGCAAACTAGATAAAATGGTTTTGGTAGCTTCGCCGCAGATGGGGACACCATTGGCAGCATTGTCACTGCTTTATGGTTACGATGAGGGCGTTATGTTTGGGACTCTCATCTCTCGCGCCGAGGCGCGCGAGTTTGGAGAAAACATGCCAGGTGCTTATGGGCTTCTGCCGTCGGAGGAATACTTGTCACGCACAGAAGATCCTTTGATAACCTTTTCGTCTGAACGAACGCGCTATAAAGATTTTCAGGCCGCTTATGATGACAGCATCGACAGCTTTGACGAATTTAAAAGCTTTTTGACAGGCGGAGGCGATGGGCGAGAAAAGCCGGACAGAGGTGATGTGGAGCGAGAGAACGTTCTGCGAGAAAATATTTTGAATCAAGCAATTGAGACACATAGTCGTCTGGATGCGTGGACTCCGCCAGAAGGCGTGGAGGTGATTGAAATTGCCGGTTGGGGAATTGACACAGTAAGCGGCATTGACTACACCGAGAAAGAAAAAATAAAGTGCTATCCGGTTACTCCCAAAATGCCGTCCTGTGTTGGTATAGGGGAATACGAGCCAGTGTATGATCCAAAATTTACAGTGGACGGCGACAAAACAGTTGTGGCATCGAGCGCGTTGATGTTGCCGGAGGCGGGAAATGTGAAGAGGTACTGGGTGGATTTGTATAGAAGTAATAAGATATTTACCGACGGAAAGGCCCATAGCGATATATTGGAATTCTCTCCGTTACAAGATTTTATACAAAGCATAATTAATAATCAGGAGGAGTCTATATCGCTACCCAGTTATGTATACACATCTCGTCCGGATGATTATAATAATGCCTCATCGCGCCTTCGGATGTCGCTTTATTCTCCGCTCGATATCCACCTCTATGATGACGAGGGTCGTCACACCGGACTAAAAAATATTACTGTGGAAGGGGAGGAGCGCACGATTTTTGAGGAGGGTATTCCAAATAGCTATTATTATCAATTCGGTGAGCGTAAATATGTTGGCTTTGGAGTCGGTGAGCATATCAGAGTGAAGATGGATGGTTATAACGATGGGGCCTATACGTTAAAATTGGAAGAAGTAAAAGTAGCAGAGGAAGGGGACGAGGTTGTGTCGCACGTCACTTTTGCCAATCTGCCAGTCGCACCGGAAACGACGGTTTCTTTTGATGTTCCAGAAAATGGTCTAGCCGAAATGACATCCCTGGAAGCAGATTTTGATGGCGATGGCACGCGAGACTATAAAGTCGACAAGGTACTGAATGGCACAGCATTTTTGGACAGCACTCCTCCTGAAATTAAAATAATCTCTCCCGAAGAAAAGGAATACTTGAACAATCAAGTTTTGAGTTTTGACTATTCCGTAGCTGACGATTTTTCCTTGTCAGAAAATATCACAAAGGAGATATTATATGATAGAAAACCACTAACTGAAGATGAAACTGACTTATCCTTGCAGGGTCTGGGAGGGCACTATCTCCTGATTACTGCCACGGACGAAGCTGGAAATTACTCGGAGAATAGGGCAGAATTCTCTTTGGTTACGAACGTCGAAATTCTGTCTAAAAACGTAGATCACTATTTGGATTTGGGATTGATCAC
>SCTJ01000207.1 GCA_004297805.1 Patescibacteria group bacterium
CCCCTTTGTTGAGGGATTCCACGATGACTTTGAATTCCGCTTCGACACGGGCTTCTTCGTGAGACAACAGGTAGAGGCCGGCATAGCCGGCCCGGATGTAGTTGGTGATTTGCTTTTTCATACGAGGTGGATTCGGGGGTTGAAGTATTGATGGTTGCCACGCAGTTCACCGAGGAACTGGAAGGCTTCTTCGAGGGTCGCATTCTCCACGGTGTGGAGGATGTAACGGTGTTGCTCTTGTTTGTAGGTGATGATAAGCCAAGTGTCTTCGGCATCGAGGGGCGGGAGCGCATCGGTGGTGCGATAGCCTGCCGCCAGCTTGACGGCTTCCAAGATACCAAGGGCACTCAACCGGGCGATGCACTCGGGCTGGTTGTCGTTGGCGGTGACTTTCATTGGGCGAGCCTTTCGTTGAGGCGTTGGATTTCCCAGTCGAGACAGACGCGGCGACTGGGGTGGGTGAAGACAACGACGTTGGGGCGCTCGGTGAAGCGGACTTCCCACGGGCCGCGCCAGTGACGACACCAGGCGGCGACGTGGCCGCGTTCGCGGAACAGGAAACGCAGGAGGCGGAAGGCAAAACGTTTCCAGGAGTGACAGGGCCACACGTGCGAGGCGCGGCGCGTGGTGATCTGGCCGAATTCATCCAAGGGGAAGATGTCGGATTTGACGGCGCGGATCGTGCCGTCGGGGGCGATGGTGAGTTCGATGGCTTCGCCTTTCGTTTGACACGTCGTTTGCTCGCCGTCCGGGTCAGTGACGACGAAACCATGTTGCGAGCGTTTTCGCCGCGTTACGTGGACAAGCTCTTTGCCTGTCACTTTGCTTTTGATTCGATAGAGGAGAGATTTCATTTTGCACCGACTTTCTGTTGGACGCCGACTCCGGCGAGGGTGTTGTATTCGGGTTTCTTGGTTCGGGTGACGGGCAGGCCAAGGGCGGCTTCGAGGGCGGCAGTGGCTTTGGCACAGGCTTCACCTTTGAAGCCGAGGACTTCGATCTGCACCTCGCCGTCTG
>SCTJ01000073.1 GCA_004297805.1 Patescibacteria group bacterium
CTTTTTCATGCTAACGCAAAAATCATCCGCGAGTGTAACGAGGCGGCGGGATTGCTGCGTTAGGCTGTTTTTTCAATAATTCTGTCTCTTATTTGAGGTGAAAGTCTGACATCCGCAAAAAACTGGGAAGGATACAGATAATCCTCTCCCGACTCATCTATAATTCTGACCTGGTTGTGGCGCTCAGCCTCTTTGTCAGAAATCTTCTCATATAACTTACGCATCTCCAAAGATGCTTCATAGCCCTCGTTGTCTAAACAAAGCAAAAATTTGTGTTTCATAGTTCTTTACTCCAAATATTTTTTGATTTTTATTTCTTTCCTTCCCTTGCCATGTCCTTCGTACCAGTGCAGTTCTACAAGCTTTACAATACCATCCGTCAGTATGATTTTAGCAATTCCCTTACGTTTTCTCCAGGTTGTTTTTCCATAAATACGATTTAGCCGTCGTAATTCGCGAATACTATGACCCGAAGCAATTGTCTCAGCCCATAAAATCTCACCCAAAATCTCGAAATACATATTTCTATCCCGGTGTCATACCTTTTTCAAATTCTCAGCAATCAAAGCATTAAGGCGATTATTAATACCCTGTCAGCATGGAATCTCATCTTTTGTGGCGTAGCAACCATCCAGGTCATACTCGTCAAATACGTGCTCAACTACCATGTATGGGGGCCCAACAAGATCGAATGGATCATTGCTGACAAAATGTTCCTCTGTTTGATCGCCATGCGCACTACCCCGCACACGAACCATCTGCCTCGGCTCCAGCGAAATCGCAATGATCAGACGAGTACCAACGTCCGTACAGCGCCATCTCCCCGTCCCCGTGAAAAACTCCATACCGATCTGGAAATCCGAATGCTTCATGGTTTTCTATCTCCACCAATAACCAACATCGAATAAGGACAAAACCATTGGGGATTCATAAGCTTCTTTGTCCTTACGGGGTTGATCGGGGTCCGGTTTGATATCGATGATCGGCAGGTTGTAGCGCTTGCCCTTTTCAAAGGCGGGAGCTTGTTGAGCAGCCATACGTTCCTCCAAGTTTTGCTTATTCGGAAAAGCGCAACAAATTGCTAACTTGCTTTTGTGATAGCGAACTATAAGCAGAATAAAATCGTATGTCAATAAGATATTTACCCTCAAAATGGCGCGTGAGGGGGAGAAATTTTAGAGGAAAAGTCAACAAGTTGGACAATGACCTCCTATCACTTTTTGCTCGGTAGCATTTTAATTTGAGGCAACGGGAGACTGTCAAGAGCAAATAGACATGACCGCTTTTGTAGCAAATGAGTTGTCCGCTTTTACTGTTCTTGAATGGAGGGCCATTTGAGAGCAGGAGGTGAGCGGCGGATGTTCGCTTTCCTCGTCAGCGGTTCATGCTGAGGAGTTATCCATAGCCATTTTTCCGCAGCCCTTGCGGAGCATGGCGGGAAATATGGTTGTGGGTAACTCCTTTGGGTCATGCCGCCTTTCTGGGTTTTACTTCCATCAGTTTTCCCTGCTTGTCATAATCGGCCAGTTTTCTCGGGCCGTGGAAAATGGCGAGCGAGCCGTCCCGATAACGATGGACCATCACCCTCACCCGGACGTAATGGCACCGATATTGGTTCGCCGGGATTTGCAGTTTATAGCTATTCACGCAGACACAGTTGTCGGCATTGACGGTTCGTTCCTCCTGCTGGCAAAGGATATCATCCAGATTCGCCCCAATCCAAGGAATAAAGGCTGACCCTTCTTCGGAGGATGGATGCATGAACTCGGTGTTGAAACTTGGGTTATATTCCTCGACCAGATACCGGTTTGCGGCATCCATGTCGGTGATCCCCTGAAAAGCCAATTCCTTGGGAAGTCGATCTTGGTGGGTTAGGAAGGCACGTTCGCTTCGCCCCCGTGCCTCTGGAGAATAAGCAGCGATCATCTGGATTCCCAGATGTTTCATGGCGCGGCCGAACTGGGTGAGCTGTGTTTTGCTCACCTTGCCCCCCTCCTTGGGCGTGAACCAGTAATGGCTTCCCCGGTCCGTGTACAGAGAGCTGAATAAACCCCGTCGAACGATCACCTCCCGAACCCCCTGAAAACTACTCGCCGTTCCTTCCTCGTCTACAAAAAACATGGAGTAATGCTCGTTTGTTGCGTCATCCATCGTCACGATCAGATCCCATTTTTTCCCAGG
>SCTJ01000208.1 GCA_004297805.1 Patescibacteria group bacterium
CACCGATGCCGGTGTGACACCGACTCCCGTCCCCCATCAGTTCTTGCGGAACGGATAGAAGAGCGTGGGTGCGAAGTACTCGTGGCAATCGCCGGCTTGGTAGTTACCGGGCTGACCACCGGGGGTGATTCCGCCGAAGGAGTAGCACGACGGGCCGATGCTGGCATAACCAAAACCGTAGTGGAGAATGTTCATAGGCATCTTCGTAGTCCAGTTGTTGAACACGGGGTCGTACTCTTCCGTTTCCGCGACGTGGTTGCCGCCTTCGCGCCCGCCTACGACGTAGACCTTGCCGTTCCAGCCGTAGGCGCCCGCGGAGTTGCGCGGATGCAGGATCGAGGGCTTGACGGTCCATACATCGGTCGCCGGGTCATAGACTTCTACCGCGCCGTCGGCTCCGACCCCGCCGAAACCACCGATCGCATAGATCTTCCCGTCGACCACAGCGGCCGCGAGCAGCGACCGGGCCGTGTGCATCGGCGCCTTGGGAGTCCAGGTGTTGGTGTCCGGGTTGTATTCTTCGACATTCGCAATGTCCGTGTAGACATTATTGGCGATGATCGAACCTCCGATCAGGAAGACCCGACCGTTGACGGTTACGGCGGCCGTGCCGCTTCGAGGACTCAATACTGGCGCTCGCGGCGTCCACTGGTTGGTGTCGGGGTTGTACTCATCATGGTCGGCGATAAGGTTCACTCCCGTTCTATAACCACCGAATATATGGACGCGGCCAGTTACTGCGGTCGCGGAAGCCTGGGTACGCGCGGTCGGCAGCGGCGCAATGGCTCCCCAGACCTGAGTACCCGGGAGATCGAGAACCTCGCAATCGGTGATCTGGCCGGCCAGTGTTTGACCGCCGAGGCAATAGAGTCGGTCGTTCAGGACGCAGCCTGCGGGAAACGCACGACCCTGGGTCATCGGCGGCCGGAGCACCCAGAATTCCGTCTGGGCGCCGGTATGGGTGAAGGTGAATCCGTCGATCGGATCCATCGTTGTCGAGAAGATAAATCTTCCCGAAGCGAACGGACTCGTGACGAGGGTGGTCGGCGTCGTGGGAGTGGGCGTCGTCGGGGCTCCTGGATTTCCAGGGGTGGGTAGTGGGGCTCCTTGCGTGCCGGAGCCGGTGACGTTCTGCACTGAGTCGGGGACTCCGGTTCCGCAGCCGACGACGAGCGCCGGGATACAGA
>SCTJ01000113.1 GCA_004297805.1 Patescibacteria group bacterium
AACAATGTCAAGAATATGTAAGTTCACTACCGCATAGGTAGCTTAGAAAAGACTTGCCGGTTTTTCGGCTTGAGAATAGGCGTTCACTACCGCATAGGTAGCTTAGAAAACGAAACCGCCAGACAAACTGCGGCTTATCTCGTTCACTACCGCATAGGTAGCTTAGAAAGTCTATAAAATCGAAGCGAATGATAAGGACATGTTCACTACCGCATAGGTAGCTTAGAAACACTCAACTACATCATGAATGGAAAAAGCAAAGTTCACTACCGCATAGGTAGCTTAGAAAAATGATTGACATTGAAGAGTTGCGTATGGAAAGTTCACTACCGCATAGGTAGCTTAGAAAATTTGCAGGTGCGGCTTGGGTGTTATTTAGAAGTTCACTACCGCATAGGTAGCTTAGAAATTGTTGAACCGCAACCGGGTAGCTTTCGCGCTCGTTCACTACCGCATAGGTAGCTTAGAAACAACGCCATACTCAGTCTCACAATCCCAGTATGTTCACTACCGCATAGGTAGCTTAGAAATCATCGGCGATAAATTCGCCTTTATAAATCAGGTTCACTACCGCATAGGTAGCTTAGAAAGCTAAACCGTGATTGATATTCACACCGTATTCGTTCACTACCGCATAGGTAGCTTAGAAAATCATTTAAAAGAGCGATTTAGCCCTAAAGAGGTTCACTACCGCATAGGTAGCTTAGAAATCTGATTTAAAGCTTGGTGTTATGCCTGATGATGTTCACTACCGCATAGGTAGCTTAGAAAAACAGCAAAATATAAAAAGAATGACCTTTATCGTTCACTACCGCATAGGTAGCTTAGAAATTGATTCTTACTATAAAGATTTCCTTTAAGCTTGTTCACTACCGCATAGGTAGCTTAGAAATATTGATAGTGAAGATAACTAAAAAGGGTGGTGTTCACTACCGCATAGGTAGCTTAGAAATTGATTCTTACTATAAAGATTTCCTTTAAGCTTGTTCACTACCGCATAGGTAGCTTAGAAAGGCTGCTGTCATCCAAAATAAAAAACTCATTTTGTTCACTACCGCATAGGTAGCTTAGAAAATAATAATGATGCCGTACATTTTCATTTTATCGTTCACTACCGCATAGGTAGCTTAGAAATTTTGAATCTAACAAACCAGAAGATAAACTAGGTTCACTACCGCATAGGTAGCTTAGAAAAGTTGATTGTGCTTTGCTTGATATTGCTGCAAGTTCACTACCGCATAGGTAGCTTAGAAATAAAGCGTGAATAGCTGATTCTAATTGTTCCAGTTCACTACCGCATAGGTAGCTTAGAAACCCGACTTTGGATGTTGTTGTGCAGGAAAGTAGTTCACTACCGCATAGGTAGCTTAGAAATGTGATGCACGGGTAGCGATTATTGAGGCGTTGTTCACTACCGCATAGGTAGCTTAGAAAGCGCAGGAATGCGCTTTAGCAAAGAATGGCAAGTTCACTACCGCATAGGTAGCTTAGAAATAATCAGCTACGGCATTCCAGAAATGGTGCAAGTTCACTACCGCATAGGTAGCTTAGAAATAAAAAACCAAGTAAAGAATTTCAGAAATACCGTTCACTACCGCATAGGTAGCTTAGAAACATTCATACTGATGACGACCAAGAAAATCCGCGTTCACTACCGCATAGGTAGCTTAGAAAAATTGAAAAAACTTTTGCTGATGCTGTTGAGCGTTCACTACCGCATAGGTAGCTTAGAAAAGTGTAATGCCTTCTGAGCGTTCGGTAAAAATGTTCACTACCGCATAGGTAGCTTAGAAAACGAGCAAATTGTTCAATAACGCTATGATGACGTTCACTACCGCATAGGTAGCTTAGAAAAAATTGATTGCTTTATGTTTGCCTATCAGCACGTTCACTACCGCATAGGTAGCTTAGAAAACTTGGGGCGGCTTCCTTCGGTTCACTTGTTCGTTCACTACCGCATAGGTAGCTTAGAAAAAATGATTTCTATAACCCAATAAATGCGGTTCGTTCACTACCGCATAGGTAGCTTAGAAATGTTCCAACTCGCCTTTTCGCTCTTTGTATTCGTTCACTACCGCATAGGTAGCTTAGAAATGGTTCGGTTATAACTCTCCAGATTTTGGGTTGTTCACTACCGCATAGGTAGCTTAGAAAGATGCGTGAGTTGCTGGGGTTTTCTGACGCTGGTTCACTACCGCATAGGTAGCTTAGAAAATTGTCGAATACGGTGCGTTTGTGCCAATTTTGTTCACTACCGCATAGGTAGCTTAGAAATCCTCATGATAAGTGCCACTCAAACCGCATGGGTTCACTACCGCATAGGTAGCTTAGAAACGCGCCCCTTTATGTCACAAAACACTTGAGGTAGTTCACTACCGCATAGGTAGCTTAGAAATGCTCGGAACTTTGGCAGGAAAAAAATCCTTTGGTTCACTACCGCATAGGTAGCTTAGAAAGTCAGCGCAACGATTTTTTCAGTCTCAGTATTGTTCACTACCGCATAGGTAGCTTAGAAATGCGTTGGCAACACTACAAGAAGAACAATGCGGTTCACTACCGCATAGGTAGCTTAGAAAAATCCGCAGCGTCATATCGACAAAATCATTGAGTTCACTACCGCATAGGTAGCTTAGAAATCTTCGCGCCTGCATCCTGTAAACAACGTCACGTTCACTACCGCATAGGTAGCTTAGAAATGTTTGTGCAGGAGTTAATGAAAGGCACAGCCGTTCACTACCGCATAGGTAGCTTAGAAAAAAGGTAATTGCTTCGGGTATATCTGGAAACGGTTCACTACCGCATAGGTAGCTTAGAAACTTTAGTTAAGTGTGAGGCGTGTAATGCAGATGTTCACTACCGCATAGGTAGCTTAGAAAAATAAATGCGGTTCTTCAATCATCAAGAAACGGTTCACTACCGCATAGGTAGCTTAGAAACAGGGAAATAGTAGCGATTGCCAAGACTTTGAGTTCACTACCGCATAGGTAGCTTAGAAAGCAGCGGGCAGGGTTTCTGGAGTTGGGTCTGTGTTCACTACCGCATAGGTAGCTTAGAAAGGTACATATCGCAGC
Source organism: Patescibacteria group bacterium (assembly GCA_004297805.1). Taxonomy (GTDB): domain Bacteria; phylum Patescibacteriota; class Minisyncoccia; order Moranbacterales; family SCTJ01; genus SCTJ01. The sequence goes on from SCTJ01000113.1 coordinate 3,072, forward strand.
GCGCAACCGTCACTTTCGTTCACTACCGCATAGGTAGCTTAGAAAGCAATAAAAGCTCACGATAAACATCCGCTTGCGTTCACTACCGCATAGGTAGCTTAGAAAATTCTGAGCGACGATAAAGTAAACAATCCTGCGTTCACTACCGCATAGGTAGCTTAGAAAAAATCCGCGTTATTCGACTACGGAATTATGCCGTTCACTACCGCATAGGTAGCTTAGAAACCAGTCATCAACAGACCACGCAAATGCTAACCGTTCACTACCGCATAGGTAGCTTAGAAAACTGGCAAGCCTAAGACTTTTTATTTCCTTGCGTTCACTACCGCATAGGTAGCTTAGAAAAGTTTCCGCAGTACCTCGTCCACGTTCAACCAGTTCACTACCGCATAGGTAGCTTAGAAATGTCTGATGACATCATCCAAAGCTTTTTGCTCGTTCACTACCGCATAGGTAGCTTAGAAATACAGTCACTTTTCCCAATGTGACTACACCGTGTTCACTACCGCATAGGTAGCTTAGAAACAGTTTTTGCAGAGAGTCATCCTGATTAGCAAGTTCACTACCGCATAGGTAGCTTAGAAATCATAGCTTTTGAAGTAAGTGCGAAGCCTCCTTGTTCACTACCGCATAGGTAGCTTAGAAACGACCTGTTCAGGTCTGTAATCTCTAGTGATGGTTCACTACCGCATAGGTAGCTTAGAAACAAACTAAAAGACGACTAGAAATTCTTTGATGGTTCACTACCGCATAGGTAGCTTAGAAACATTAGAAAGCTTTCCTGTCGTCGCTTTTTAAGTTCACTACCGCATAGGTAGCTTAGAAAGATAATGATTGTTTTGACTGAGTGCCGAACGCGTTCACTACCGCATAGGTAGCTTAGAAAAGCGATGAAGCCGTATCTCGAAAAGAAAACCACGTTCACTACCGCATAGGTAGCTTAGAAAAAAGAAGCAACATAGGCAGGGTGCTGGTGCTTGTTCACTACCGCATAGGTAGCTTAGAAACAACTGATGGGAACACTGGAAAACGTGGTAGAGTTCACTACCGCATAGGTAGCTTAGAAACATTAAAAAATTTGCCTTTGGCGGTCACGTTCCGTTCACTACCGCATAGGTAGCTTAGAAATGCACGGGCAATGTCGCGCAAATCATTGGCACTGTTCACTACCGCATAGGTAGCTTAGAAAATTAATCAAAAAACCGGAACCGCCGACAGCATGTTCACTACCGCATAGGTAGCTTAGAAATGGTCGCCAAAACTGCGCATTGATTCAGCATCGTTCACTACCGCATAGGTAGCTTAGAAAGTATTGTCCACATTCAGCAAAGCAATGTGTTTGTTCACTACCGCATAGGTAGCTTAGAAAAGCGGCTGATTTGGCAGAGAAGTTTGGCACGAGTTCACTACCGCATAGGTAGCTTAGAAATTTAGTTAAAGTGGTGTTCAGGGCTTCGATTTGTTCACTACCGCATAGGTAGCTTAGAAATTCATCTGAGTTTGACTGGATGAATGATAATCGTTCACTACCGCATAGGTAGCTTAGAAATTCATCTGAGTTTGACTGGATGAATGATAATCGTTCACTACCGCATAGGTAGCTTAGAAACGATACCTCTGCAATTGCGATGGTGCGATTATTGTTCACTACCGCATAGGTAGCTTAGAAAGTTGACCGCCACGCAAGCCAATATCAGAATCTGTTCACTACCGCATAGGTAGCTTAGAAATATCAAAGTTGTGTTGAATGCCACCAATGATGGTTCACTACCGCATAGGTAGCTTAGAAAACCGGCTGAAAGAGCCAGCGGCGTTAATCATTGTTCACTACCGCATAGGTAGCTTGGAAATGTGAAAGGCTGGCGGTCAGTGCGTTGGATTAGTTCACTACCGCATAGGTAGCTTAGAAAATCCGGTTCAGGATGCGTATGATCGTTATAAAGTTCACTACCGCATAGGTAGCTTAGAAATGAAAATCAGGGCGATGCTGTTGATTTTATGAGTTCACTACCGCATAGGTAGCTTAGAAAAATCTGAATCACTAAATCCGCTGCGCTGCCGGTGTTCACTACCGCATAGGTAGCTTAGAAATGCGACCGTCACACTACCGCTTGATGTTGGCTTGTTCACTACCGCATAGGTAGCTTAGAAAATCACGCAGTGCAATTTGCGGCTGGCATAAAAGTTCACTACCGCATAGGTAGCTTAGAAAATGTTGATTGCCAGCGGTGGCGCATCAAATACGTTCACTACCGCATAGGTAGCTTAGAAAAAATCCGCGTTATTCGACTACGGAATTATGCCGTTCACTACCGCATAGGTAGCTTAGAAATGGGACACGACAGAAAATGCCTATGTTGATTTTGTTCACTACCGCATAGGTAGCTTAGAAAAACAAATAGGTTTTCAGACTTCTATGCCGGGCGTTCACTACCGCATAGGTAGCTTAGAAATGTGGTCACCCAATTAACAATCCCGTTAATTGGTTCACTACCGCATAGGTAGCTTAGAAAAAACCTAAACTTTTCAGCGGGCACTTTTGCCAGTTCACTACCGCATAGGTAGCTTAGAAAGTATGCAATTAAAAAAGCATTGGCAGCATTAGGTTCACTACCGCATAGGTAGCTTAGAAAAAGCCCTCACACATTTTTTCCATCACTTGCGCGTTCACTACCGCATAGGTAGCTTAGAAAAGTGCAAAAAATGCCATGGCACGGGAATTTGTGTTCACTACCGCATAGGTAGCTTAGAAAACGCCTTTAGAAATGGCTGTGATAATCAACGTGTTCACTACCGCATAGGTAGCTTAGAAAATTTCTGTTTTCGGTAATCAGCAAAAAATGGCGTTCACTACCGCATAGGTAGCTTAGAAAAATCTGTTATGTAATTTTGCATGGACTATAAAGTTCACTACCGCATAGGTAGCTTAGAAACACAGCGTTTTGCCGCCTTCGCTGTTGTCTGTGTTCACTACCGCATAGGTAGCTTAGAAAGTTGCCAACGGATGCGGCAACAGCTGCTGCACGTTCACTACCGCATAGGTAGCTTAGAAAGGTTAGATATTTACAGACTTTAATTGATGCTTGTTCACTACCGCATAGGTAGCTTAGAAAAACACGCCCGGCCTAGATTGTCTCGATGAAGTGTTCACTACCGCATAGGTAGCTTAGAAATAGTACAAGCGCAGTTATTTGAAGAGACCGATGTTCACTACCGCATAGGTAGCTTAGAAAGTAATGAAAGAGGTACAAATCCTCAACAGTAAGTTCACTACCGCATAGGTAGCTTAGAAAATTGGAATACGATTGCCTGTCGCATTTATTCAGTTCACTACCGCATAGGTAGCTTAGAAAGCTGGAAGATTTGAAAAAAGCGCGTTGGTATCTGTTCACTACCGCATAGGTAGCTTAGAAAACAATTTCACGAGGCTTTTTAGTTTTTCCTGAGTTCACTACCGCATAGGTAGCTTAGAAAATGCACCGCGATTTCAACCGGCACAATCGCGTGTTCACTACCGCATAGGTAGCTTAGAAACGCTTTTGATTACGGGCTAATAGTTCAGTCATGTTCACTACCGCATAGGTAGCTTAGAAAACTTGCCGTACCCTTCACCGCCACATTGGTTTGTTCACTACCGCATAGGTAGCTTAGAAAGAGCCAATTCAATAATAGTCATGCCGCTTCCTGTTCACTACCGCATAGGTAGCTTAGAAACGCAAACGAATTCCAATCTTTCACTTTTTTGTGTTCACTACCGCATAGGTAGCTTAGAAATTATATTGGTGATTTGCCACTTGAACAGGTTCGTTCACTACCGCATAGGTAGCTTAGAAATAAGTCAGCACTTAGGGATGAATGGCTTACTGGTTCACTACCGCATAGGTAGCTTAGAAATTTGGATGCAATAATATCAATCCCATGATCCAGTTCACTACCGCATAGGTAGCTTAGAAAAGAGGGCGGCGTGGTGAATGTAGTCGCTGATTGTTCACTACCGCATAGGTAGCTTAGAAAGTGTTAAAGGCGATAACGCATTAAATTCAATCGTTCACTACCGCATAGGTAGCTTAGAAAGATAATCCGTTTATATGGTTTACGCAAACTATGTTCACTACCGCATAGGTAGCTTAGAAAAGCATCACAAATATTCATAATGTGGAAATCAGGTTCACTACCGCATAGGTAGCTTAGAAATCTTCTCACTTGCGCAATGTTGGTCTTGTGCATGTTCACTACCGCATAGGTAGCTTAGAAACAACGACAACCAGATTACAGGGTACGCAAATCGTTCACTACCGCATAGGTAGCTTAGAAAATATAAAACATCTTCCAGCGTTTCCCCGATTTGTTCACTACCGCATAGGTAGCTTAGAAAAATAAAGCAGCTCACTAAAAACCCCATATTCTGTTCACTACCGCATAGGTAGCTTAGAAATGATTATGGCACAAG
>SCTJ01000139.1 GCA_004297805.1 Patescibacteria group bacterium
AACTTCGGATCCTCGCCGCCTTCGATCATGCGCGCGAGGTAGTAGAGCGCCGCATCGGCATCGCCGGCGCGCAAACTCTTTATGTATGCCGAGATGGTATCGTAGTGCTCATCCCCCTTCTTATCGAAACGGATAAAGGCATGCTCAAATGTGCTCTTGAGATTTTCCAGCGTGATCGAACCGTAGAGTCGCTGGCAATTTTCCACGGCGGTGATCGCTATGCGGGCATCGCCATTGGCCAGAGCGGAGAGCCAGTCGAGGGCGTCTTTGGGGATCTTCATCTTTGTTCGCTTGATGATGGTCTTCAATTCACTCTCATTCAGGGACTCGAGCACAAATACGCGGCAACGCGAGAGGAGAGCCGGGATGACCTCGAAGCTCGGGTTCTCGGTGGTGGCGCCGATCAATGTGAGCTTGCCGCTCTCCACATGAGGCAGGAGGAAGTCCTGCTGGGCCTTGTTGAAACGATGGATCTCATCCAGGAACAATACCTTCGGCCGGCCTTCGAGCAAGGTGTCCGGCTCGTCAATGATCTTCCTGATGTCCTCTTTCCCCGCGGAGACCGCCGAGAGTTCGTATATCCTCGCGTCGACGGCCCGACCATATATCCTGGCTATGGTCGTCTTGCCCGTACCGGGAGGCCCCCAGAGGATGTACGAGAATAAATGCTTGTCTTCTATAGCTTTCCTCAAGGGCTTACCGATGCCGACCAGGTGTTCCTGACCGACGAATTCATCTAGTGTCTTTGGGCGTATTTTGTTCGCGAGGGGTTCCATGGATTAGGTTATCTTAACTCCTGATAACAACGCTACGTAACTTGCCTGTGACAAATCGATAGTAAGGGCTTTCAACTGATCACTACTGAATCGAGCACCATTTAACTTTGAACCGCGTAAATCTATGTTTTTACATATAGCGTGCGAGAAATTTACATTTGTGATGTCACAATCCTTAAATACAACATTTATAATTTCAGCGCCCTGAAAATCAGAATCGGAAAGGTCACACTCGGAAAAAATGACCTTTTTGCACTTGCTTTGTATAAATGATGCCGCGTTGATCTTACAACTCTTGAAGAGAACATCCTTGATGATGCTCCGGTTTAGATCAATCGCCGATAATCTGGAACTATTGAAGGTAGACTTCTCAAGTTTTGAGTCAGAGAAGTCAGAACTAAGGAAGTTGCCGCCGATGATATCTGTAGACTTAATATAGCTACAACTATGAGCGCCATTAGAATAATCCTGATGATCGATCGTGCGAGTGTCCCAGTTTAATTCGTGACTTTTCATGTCACAATCCTACTCCTTCCATCCTTTTTGTCTATTTCACCTCATATACCCACCCTGGCTGCCACTTGAAATGCGTGGCAACGAGCTTTTCTAGTGGCACGCCATTCACAATATTTTCAATACCATATTGAGTGGCACGATGACCTATAACCATAACTTTCTTTCCTGCATAATCACGACGGAGATCATCCAAGAATAACCTCATCCGGTCAGTCGTCTGTGTGTAGCTCTCGCCGTTAGGAAACGGCTCGATGATGCGTTTGGGTTTCTCGACATCTACGATCTCGGAAGGTTTCTGCGTCAGATCACCATAATCACATTCGCGCAGGCGCTTGTCTTTGATGATGGGCCACTTCGTTCCAAATCCAATCTCGGCTGAACGGTAAGCGCGCTGTAGGTCCGAGCAGAATATAGCGTCGAAATGGTCATTTTTGTAGCGCTCACCCATTTCCCGTGATTGCTGCTCGCCCAATGGAGACAAGGCTACGTCATTCCAACCAGAAGACAAGTGCGCCTCATTGTCGTAAGTCGTACCGTGTGCTTCGAAGATGAGGGTGAAGGACATGATTGACAAAGCATACAATAAATGTAGTATAGAGTCCAGAAGTATAAATACGGTAGAAAACCAACAACCGCTCCGGCGTAACTAGAAAGGAAAACCTTGAACGAAAGATTCTTAATAGCACTACAAAATATTGAGAAAGCAGATCCCAACACTATCGTAGGACAGATCCTTGAGATCTTCTCCCGCATCAGCATCATGAGTAGAGAGGAGGCGACAGCTGCTTATCAGACCGTCAGGTTCTTCGTGACCAAGCTCGACGTGAACGATAATCGCAGAGTAGAGGTCAGCAAGATCACCGACGCTGTTGTAAACAGGATGCTAGAGATCACTGCGCTCACAGACAAGCGACAACGGGTCGCTGTCGCTACGCACTTCGAACAGCTTGTTCAGGTCGTCGCGTATCGTGGAAAGTTCCACGAGCTCCTGGAAACGCTCGACGCCCGGGAAAGGTACTACGCCCGACGATGCTCACTCTGACGAGCTCTGTTATCGTGTAGTACTCATACACCCAACCCCGCATGCCACGCGTATGCGGGGTTTGATCTTTTTTTCTTTTAATTAAAATGGTTAATGTATCAAACCAACCTTTACGTTAGAAATCTTTGCGGATGCATCACCATCAGAGAATGTGTCCAAACGGAAACTAAGTGTATATAGTCCAGGTGGAATAAGAGTTGGATTGAGTGAGTTTAGGTTAGAGACACCCTCTAAGTATAAAGGAAACTCGAAGTGCCCTCCCATTGGATCAACCCTTCCATCGACAATGCCTATTTTGGTCGTATTCAAATATACAGTGAGTAACGATTGAGCCTGCTCACCATTAACAAGATCTGTATCGAACTCCATATAGTTCGTGTTCGTCTTCGTAGTGACACCTCCGGCGAGCCAAACATTCGATCCTTTTCCTCCGGTTATGGATAATGTCGTACCAGTGACTGTTCCTCCTGTACCACCAGAATTA
>SCTJ01000074.1 GCA_004297805.1 Patescibacteria group bacterium
GAGCCATCCTTTTAATCCTTCAGGATTAGTGCCTTGCTCTTCTGTCTTCATTTCTTCGTCCATAGTGTGTGTCACCGTCCTTTCTAGCTAATCCCGCCCGTCCGAGGCGGAAAGAGAAGTTATTTGTTAAGGTACCGCTTGCGTTGAAGCGTGCTCAGGGGGTGTCCAAAAAGGGTCCCAAAAGCCTACCCCTCGTTCTGTATATTTTATTGTAGTCTTGCCGATTTTTGGCGTCAACTAGACAATATTTGGCATTTTCGGTCTAATATGATAACGATCAAAAGCTTCATTTTTGAGACAGAGCTAGCCTAGAGAAAATATTAGCGTACCATTTGTCCACTTTCTTTGGCGCCAAAGAAAGTGGACAGAAAGAAAGCGCCGATCCTGACTACACTCGGCGGAAAATTATCACTGCGCTCGCTAAAAGTTCAGATTCCGCTTCGCTGCATATACAAACTTTTTTCACGCTCACTCCGTTTAATTTTCCTGCGCCTCGGTCGTACGGACGGAATGGTTTTTTTATTTGTTCTATGGAGGCGCGACTAATTTTTATAGTGGAATGGTTAGATGCACTAAAATATTTTGTGAAATTTTTTACAACAAGAGATGATGATGAAAATCAAAACTGTGGATAACTTGCCTCTTGCCTATTGTACAAATTTCAATATGTTCTATAATTCAAGTGTGATCAGTTTCTGAAGTCTGAAAAGATAGTTTCAGAAACTTCACTCAAGCTCGACAAAGAAAAATAAAAATAAATTGTCGAACATAGAAAGGAAGGTGATTACAATGGCAGCAAAGAAAAAGGCAGCAAAGAAGACCACTAAGAAAAAAGTAGCAAAGAAGAAGCGAGCATAGTGCTTTCTTATTCTACTTTGTCTTTTGCTTGGTTTTCGAACCAAGCTACACGATAAGCTCCGCAACGTACGGAGCTTTTGTGTTTTTAGGCGAAGATAATGATAGCCAGTTATGTGGAAGTCAAATTTAGGCGAAGAGGTGAACTTTGCATACCCGCCATTTGCTGGCCAAGTCCTTGAAGAAGTTGATTTCTTTGGCAAAAGAAAAGATTTTTTGCATGCCCGTCCTCTGGAGATGGCCGATTTCGCAAAGGAGTGTGATGTCGACGTTTTTTAGTTGCTTGAGTTGGCCAGCTAGCTCGCGATAGGCGTCCAGCCCATCCTTGCCGGCATAGAGGGCGATGGAGGGTTCATATTTGAGGCCGCGAGTGTCGCTGCTTTTCAGTAAATTTTTCCAGTCTTGGTCGAGGTAGGGAAGATTAGCGGTGATGAGCATAGAGCGCTTAGTGCGTAGCGCGTAGCGTTCTTTTATTATCGGATCCAGCAAGTTTCCTTTGAGAAACTTTATTTCTCCATCCAGGCCTAATCGTTTGGCATTTTTCTTGGCAACGCGCAGTGCATCGGCAGATATATCAATGCCTGAAAAACTTAGCTTGCTATATGCTCCACGATCTATGTTATGCGCTAAGGAGATTATGATGTTTCCTGAGCCGGTACCTAAATCAATCACATGAATATTCCGTAATTTGTTACGTGATTGGTTATGTAGCTCTTCCAGCGCTTTTTCAACCAAAAGTTCTGTCTCTGGGCGAGGGACCAAGGTGTGTTGATTGACCAGGAAGTCCAAACCATAAAACTCCTTGTGTCCCAAGAGGTAGGCTAGCGGCTCACCTTTGGTTCGTCGCCCAATAAGGTTGATGAGTTGCGAGTTACGGGTTGCGGGAATCTTGTGTTCTGGATGGGCTAACACAAATTCGCGACTCTTTTTTAGAACACACGCCAAAATCAACTCCAGGTCAAGCGAGTCTATTCTTGCAGGGTATTTTTTGAAGAGATCTTGAATGGTCACACTGGGTTATTGAGAGCCAGACATTTTTATCCGAGTATCCTCGTCTTGCAGAGCTTTGATAATATCGTCTAATTGGCCATCCAAAATGCCGGGAATATTGCTCCAAGATTGTTTGATGCGATGGTCGGTCACGCGGTCCTGAGGGAAGTTGTAGGTGCGAATTTTTTCACTCCGGTCGCCGGTGCCAATTTGCAGTTTGCGAGCGTCACCCATTTCTTTGGCGCGGCGATCTTCTTCCAACTGCAATAGCCTAGAGCGCAACACTTTCATGGCCTTCTCCTTGTTTTTGATCTGGGACTTTTCATCCTGGCAAGAAACCACCAGCCCGCTTGGGAGATGCGTGATGCGGATAGCGGAATAAGTCGTATTAACTGATTGTCCACCGGGACCAGAAGAACAAAAGGTATCAATACGCAAGTCTTTGGGATCAATTTTCAACTCGAATTCTTCAGCTTGAGGCAACACAGCTACTGTGACAGTCGAAGTGTGAATCCGTCCCATTTTTTCGGTTTCCGGTACGCGCTGGACCCGGTGAACGCCCGATTCATATTTCATGGTTTTGTAGACCGGAACAGCGGCATTGGTAGAATTCAATTCGAAAACGATTTCCTTGAAGCCGCCAATTCCGATCCGGTTGGAGTCGAGCACATTCAATTTCCAGCGATTCTGTTCGGCAAAGCGGGCATAGGAGCGGAAAATTTCGGCGGCAAAAAGCGCAGACTCGTCTCCTCCCGCTCCAGCGCGAATTTCCACGATGACATCTTTTCCATCATTTGGATCCTTGGGCAGAAGCATCACCTCGAGTTGTTTTTCCAAATCAGCTTGTTTCCTGGCAAGCTCAATGTTATCTTCCATGGCGATTTGTTTCATCTCATCATCGTCATCGCCGTTTACAATCTCTGCGTTGCCAGCCATTTCCTTGGCGGCTTTTTCCAGAGCATCAACAATGAGCATGATTTCATTCAGTTCCGCTTGGCGTCTTCCCAGGGCAGCCATTTTTTGGGTATCAGAAACAATCCCCGGCGAAGATAGCTGGGCTTGAATTTCGGCGTATTCTTTTTTGATGGATTCTATCTGCTTTTTCATATGCATGTGGATAGATAGTAGCCTTCTGAGGGGTAAAAGTCAACAAAAACCCGCAAAACAAATGATAATCTATCTTTTGTTTAGACTCTACCCGGCTTGCTTTTATAAAAAATCTAAAGTGATATAATAGGAGCAAGCTAAAAAGTAATTACAAAAAGTATGAGAAAAACGCTTCTGGGATTGGTGGCAGTTGGGCTGCTTTCGGTGGGTGGCTCGGCCCTCGCTTTTGAACCAATCAAACCAATCATCACTATCGATCCAGCAATAATCGCTAACTTCTCGAAAAATCGCTGTGAAAAAGCAGTGGTCAAGATAGGGGAGCGCTTGAATAAAATTGAAAAATATCAAGAAAGCCACATGGTAGCTTATCAGAATTTGGTCGATCGACTGACGGCGCTGGCTGAAAGGTTGAAACTCAAGGGTTATGATGTAGCCACGCTTGAGGCTGACATTGTAGTGTTGAAAGAAAAAATTCAATCCTTCTCCACTCAGTATGACACGTGCAAGGTTGATGTTGAAGAGCTGAAGGATTGGGATTGTGCAACCAAGCACGGTGATTTCAAGGATCAAGTCAAAGCCAATCGGCAATGCCTGAAGGATGTCCACTTGGCTAGCAAGGCGGTTCGTTCTTACTATTTCTCACAAATCAGACCGGATATCAAAGCAATTCGCCAACAACAGGCTGAGTCCAATTAGTTATTTGCGCTGATTAAATAGTAATGTTTTATAATCACTATGAACGAACAAAATTCAACTGAAGTAGCGGAAGTTAAAACGCAAATGCCAACCACTGCCTGGATTATCATCGTTGTTTTGGCCGCGGCCTTTGTGGGTGTGCTGATGTGGAAGAAGGGCCCGAGCAATCAGCCGGTGCCTGTCCAGCCGGAGAAGTCTGTGCCAGCGGTCACTGAACAATCGCAATCGCCAGCTGCCAATGGGACCGAAACGTCTGTTCCGGGTGCGGCAGGTAGCACGCCAGCGGCTGCTACTCCAGCCACAAACGTCCCGGTCAATTTTGATCAAGAATTGAAAGGTCTCGATCAGCAAGCCAACTCAGTTAGTGAAAACAACTTTTCTGAGAATGATTTGTCGGACGCTAATGTGGGCCTCTAGTTTGCAGAATCAAATTTAAAGCAAAAGACGGGTCGACCCGTCTTTTGCTTTGAGAGTGGTGCCCAAGGAGACCTGCCTGCCGGCAGGCAGGGAATCGAACTCTCATGGTATTGCTACCGTCCCGATATTGATCGGGATGCGTCGTGGTGCCCAAGGAGAGAATCGAACTCTCATGGTATTGCTACCGCGGGATTTTGAGTCCCGTGCGTCTACCAATTCCGCCACCTGGGCATTTTTCTATTCCGGTTTCTAGTGTATACTATATTTGATTATGGCAAAGATTATCTCGCTAGTCAATCAAAAAGGAGGCGTCGGCAAGACGACTACCGCTATTAATTTGGCCACTTATCTCGCGGAAGCGGGTAAATTTGTGTTGCTAGTTGACCTCGATCCTCAAGGCAACGCCTCTTCGGGTTTGGGAGTGGATATCCGTAATTTGGAGCGCAGTTTGTATCACGCCATGATTAGCGGAGAACATCCCAAAAGCGTGATTGTCAAAACCCAGGTACCGGGTCATGATCTCCTCCCGTCCTCACAGGATTTGGCGGGAGCTAACATTGACCTCGTACACGTGGACAATCGAGAATTCAAGCTCTATGACGTGCTGCGGCAAATCCGCACTGACTATGACTATATCATTATTGATAGTCCGCCGAGTCTCGGACTCCTGACCATCAATGGTTTGGTGGCCAGCGATGAAGTGCTGATTCCGGTGCAAACTGAATATTTTGCCTTGGAAGGCTTGAGTCAACTGCTCAACACGATTAATTTGGTGCGCGAAAATTTGCAGCCCGACCTAAAGGTAATGGGAGCAGTGCTCACCATGTTTGATCGCCGCAATCGGTTGGCGCGCCAAGTGGTGCGGGAAATGCGCGATCATTTTCCTGGGCACGTGTTTGATAGCGTGATTCCGCGCTCGGTGCGATTGGCGGAGGCACCGAGTTTCGGCAAATCAATTCTTGATTTTGATGCCTTTTCCAAAGGCGCGCGGTCTTACAAGAGTCTAGCGCGAGAAATTATCGAGCGCGACAAGGGAGACAAAAAAATGTTTACGGTCTAAAATTAAAAAAGTAATCAGTAATCAGTAACTAGCAATTAGTAAAAATATTTTAAGAAGTATATTTACTAGTTACGAGTTACCAGTTACTAGTTACACAAAAAGATGGCTCAAAACTATGGTCTTGGTCGGGGATTGTCTTCATTAATTCCCAAAAAAAGCGGTTTGACTGCTGGCGTCACAACGACGCCCAGCGCTGCAGTTACAAATGAGGTGGCGAGCGGCTCTGTGGCTAGCGGAGTGCTCGAGGTGAATATTGAAAGCGTGGTGCCTAATCCTCATCAGCCGCGGTTTCACTTCAATGAGGAAAAAATTGAAGAGTTGGCCAGTTCCATCAAACAGCACGGAATTATCCAGCCGCTAGTAGTGACCCGAAAAGGGGATCAATACGAGTTGATTGCTGGCGAACGACGCCTGCAAGCTGCCAAGCGGGCAGGGCTTCTCAAGGTGCCAGTCGTGGTGCGGGACGTGGCTGAAAAGGAAAAACTGGAGTTTGCCATTGTGGAGAACATTCAGCGGCATGATCTCAATCCAGTAGAAGAAGCGCGGGCCTACCAAAAATTGATGGACGAATTTCAAATGCATCAGGATGAAGTAGCGGCCAAAATGGGCAAGAGTCGGAGCGCGGTAGCCAACAAGGTTAGGCTCTTGCAGCTGCCGATTGAAATTCAGAAAGCTCTGATTGAAGGTCGGATTACCGAAGGTCACGCTAAGGCGATTCTGGCGCTCACCAATCCAGAGAAGCAGCGTGCCTTGTTTGAACTCATTTTGAAAAATAATTTGACCGTGCGCCAAGTCGAGGAAAAAACCAAAGAGGTGTCGGTGCGGTCTCACCAGCGTTCAGTGCATGTCGATCCCTCTCTCAAGGAAATCGAAAACAAATTGGTCGGCGTGCTGGGAACCAAAGTGAAAGTGACGCGCGCCGGAGAAGGTGGAAAAATTATCCTGGATTTCTATTCGCAAGAAGATCTAGATAGTATCGTGGGCAAGATTGTAGCCTAAGTAGGGCAACTCAGGCACAATTACTTTTTGTCTGTCGGCAGATCAAGCTTGAGAAACTTGCGGATGTGTGACTTGGCGGCGGATGTCTTGGAGAAAGTCAGCCAGTCTTGGCTGGGGCCTTTGCGATCTTTGGAAGTGAGAATCTCGATGACTTGCCCATTGCGGACAAAGGTGTGGAGAGGCACCATCTTGCCATCGGCCTTGGCGCCAGTGGCATGGTCACCAACCTGGCTATGGATAGCATAGGCAAAATCAATCATGGAAGATTCTTCTGGAAGATTGATGATGTCACCTTTGGGGGTGAAGGCGAAAATGTGGTTTTTGAAAAATTCGATCTTGAGACCTCTCACAAATTCGTCATCATCTTGACCAATTTCATGCTGCCACTCACGGAGTTGTTGCACCCAGCGTAATTCTTTTTCGGGTACTTTTTTCTTCTTTTGGAACAATGATTTCCAGCCGCCTTTGGTGCGTTCGCTATAAAACCAATGGGCTGCGATTCCAAACTCGGCTTCGATGTGCATCTGTTGGGTGCGAATTTGGACTTCGATAATTTTTCCTTCGGGGCCAAAGACAGTGGTATGAATGGATTGGTAGCCATTGGGCTTGGGTAGAGAAATGTAATCTTTGATGCGCCCAACCATCGGGTGATATTTCTTGTGAACAATGCCCAGGGTTTCATAACAGTCAGCGACTTCCGGCACAATCACGCGGATGGCCACCAAATCATAGATACGGTTGATGTCCATGTCGTGGGTTTGCAGTTTTCGGAAAAGGCGATAGATATGTTTGGCTCGACCACCAATTTCTTTGACGTCGATTCCGGCTTGCTTGAGTTCGGTGCGCAATTCGGCAATGGCTAGCTCAACAAACTTGGCGCCCTCTTTGAGTTTTTGGCGCGAAAGATTTTGAGTGAGTGCATAGTTTTCTGCGTCGAGATGTTTGAAGGACAGATCTTCTAGCTCGCCCTTGATTTCTCCAATTCCCAGGCGATTGGCAATAGGCGCAAAAATTTCCATGGTTTCTCGCGCGATACGTTCTTGTTTCTCCAGTGGGAGCGCCCCGAGAGTGCGCATGTTGTGCAAGCGATCAGCCAATTTGATGATTACCACGCGAATGTCTGCGGCCATGGCCAAAAACATTTTGCGCAAATTTTCCAAATAGTTTTCTTCTTTTTCGCCGCGCAATTTGATTTTGCCGAGTTTGGTGATGCCATCCACCAAAGTGGCAATTTCGGGTCCGAATTTTTTCTCGAGTTCCTTGAGAGTGACGGTCGTGTCTTCTGGCACGTCATGCAAGAGTCCGGCTGAGACCGTCTTGGATCCCATACCGATGCCAGCAATGATGATAGCTGTTTCAATGGGGTGGATAATATAGTCTTCACCTGATTTGCGTTTTTGTCCGGCATGAGCTTGCTTGGCAAACTCAAAAGCCTCCGTAATGAGCTTTTTTCTGGCCGGAGTGAGGGGCAGCCTGAAGGCGTTAAAGATGTCGTCGAGATTTGGCATAAAATAGTCTTTGTGGGACTGATTTCAGTATAGGGGAGTCATGGGTAGGTCGCAAGGCGACCGCGGCAGAACTCGGTTGACACGGGTCGTTTTTTGTGCTATAATGGACAATCGTACCCATAGTGGGTGCGTGCGGACAACTTAATTGATCCCCAAAGGAGGGGCATATGTGGTTGGATCCAGTTATCTTAGTGCCCGTGGCGTTCATGACGGGATTGGTCGGCATCGGACACTTCGTGAAGATGAAGCGTCATGTGCCTCAGCCCAACGAAACCAAGCAGGATGAGTACCGAGTGACGGGGATTTTCTTCTCGGGAGTCTCGATCGTCACGTTCATCTTGCTGGCCGTGAAGTACTGTCTGCAGTAAACCAGCCTTGGGGCGGCCTCACAACCGAGGTCGCCCCGCTCCACATCAGGATATATGGAGAAGTATTATCGGGGGTGAATATCAACACAAGCTCAGGCGGAGAATTCAAACCTGTTCCTTGAGAGGGAGACAAGATGGGAAAGAAAGGTGAGTTGGTCCAGTCAGTGCTGGACATACTACAAACGCTCGTGAAGATTGAGCGAGTTCAGGACAGCATCAGCCCGGAGGCCGAAGCCGCCATGCGCAGGGACTTCGAAACCGGGAACTACGTCCAGTGCATCAAGCGGATCCGTGCCAACTTCAACATGAGGGTGCCTCTCAAGGCCGAGTACGTAGGGGACGGCAAATTGCCACTTCCCGGGAGGCCGGTAGGAAGTCCAGCGGTTGTTTATCTGCCCGCCTACATGCCGCTCTTCGGGACGGAGCAGTTCAACTCGCTGCTCATCACCATGCGGATCAACCGGCTGCTTCTGACAACGAGATATGAGCTGTTCGTGACGGCAGTGGCCCATGAGTTGTCACACGTGTTGTTGTACGGTCTGCATCATCCGCTGTGCGAAAGCGAGGTGGCGACGGATCTGCTGCCTATGCTGTTCGGCTTTGCGGAAATCCGACGCAGAATCTACGACTGGGATGCGGTGGACAGACTCGGCTATTTGAAGAGGTCGCAGTTCAAAGCCGCGTACCACTGGGTTCGGGCCTGCCAGCCGCGGACGCCTCCCGAACAAAGGGCGGAGAGCTTGAAGAAGCTCATCCGCTACCAGAACGAAGAATGAGAAGTCGAGCTCGACTTCGCCAAGGGCGTCCCTGCCGTGTGTGGGGACGCTCTTCTTTTTATTCAGCACTGCGTCTTATGGTTTGAAAATTTTTATGTTCCATGGCATAATATAAAGGTAATTTGGTTAATAAAGTAAAAAATGAATAAGAAAATAAACATCCAGCGGGGTATACTTTTAATTCTATTTGTTGCTGTCATTGTTGGGATGGTAGTAATCCTTAATTGTGAGAAATTGACAAGACTGGATTTGAATCAGTCTTTTCAAACAAGGAGGACAGGCAATTCGATAATAGAAAAAAATATAACCCAACCTATGATGCCTACCACTTCCGATGAAGCTGGTAAAAATCCGGAGGAATTAGTGAAAGATTTTTACAAATGGTACATTGCGAGTACAGACTATTTTTACTATCAAATCCACAAATCCAGTCAAGATCCAATAGATGTTAAAGAGCTAACCGGGAATAGTCCTTTTGTTAGTTCCCGATACGTCCGAAATATCAAAAAACGCGAAGGTATGTATGATTCGGTTCTCTGCACAAATGATAACAAGGACAATATTGTTAAGGAGTATGGCAAGGCCAGTATCTCCGGAAACAATGCAGAGGTTGATATATTAAGAGGATGGTCAGCGATAGAAAATAATTTTACAAAGATTAAAATAACCCTAGTAAAGGAACATAACCAGTGGAAAATAAACGATATACTTTGTCCTACGACGGAATAGCTCATTGTCTATTATATATTCAAGAAGGCAGAACCCCGTTGGGTTCTGCCTTCACTTTTACTGCGTGTTGGTTGGTCGGATGGCTCACGGACTACAATAGATGTAGCCGAGAATGTAATAGTCTCTCACGTCTATCGTGTGTTGTTTGATGGTTTCGCAATTGTCCATACACCAATTAGAATCGCGGATAGTTACATTGTAACCGTCAACGCTCACCACGATTCCAACATGACCATATGGCATGCCAGTTTGTTCCCCGAACACTATTACTGCCGACTCTGCTGGATCATAACCTGTGCGGTAGTCGCTTTCGACGGCAGTTTGGTACCAGGTGCTTGCATTCCCGTATATCTCGACGTCGGTTTCAGAGCGGACATATTCGACGCACTGTCCACCATGATCATCCACGTTATATCTGAAATCTCCTGCCGCACAACGGAAAACCCGCAAGAACCTTGCCGTCACCGTTCTCGCCCCATCCATGGTGAACACGTACGGATTGTCCGTGATCTGGCTTGTTCCATCATCCCAATAGGCGAAAGACCATCCATCATTGGGATAGGCCTCGAGGTCCACACTCGAGTACTGATCGAAGAGGAACTGGCAAACGGAATACCCATCCACGCCACAGTAGATCCCATCGCCAGCTGGATAGCTGATCACTCCGCCACCTTCTTCGGGATAACGAGCAACGGTGAGCTGCTGCTGAGCAATACCGCCGAAGTTGTCGAAGTGGAAGTGCTCAGTGGATGACCACATGTTCTGAATCTGGAACTTCTCAACATAGAAGTTGGTGTAGGCGGCGGGCAGCGTCAGTTCAGGCGACCAACTGCCTCCATCAACGCGCCCCTTGACCTTGCGGGTAGTCAGGTTGTATTGCGCCTCGATGAAGTACCAGTTATTGGCTGTCATGTCGCCCATTAGGTCGCCAGTACATCCGCCGTTGCCGATTACAGAAATTGTCATCTTCAGTTTACGGTGTCCGGTTCCAGCGTGACAGAAGTTGAGATAGAAACCTTCGTAATATAGTGGCGAATCACGTTTGAGCCTCACGTAAACACGCATGGCTCCATTTGCTCCCGTATCGTTTGTTGCCAAGTTGGAGGGTCTCCAATAGAAGGAAATGGTACGTTCATTGACGGGAGTAGTGTCAGGATTGGTGTAGGTTATTGACGACGAGAATCCGTTGTAGTGCAACGACTGTCCGCCGGTGTGAAAGACGGTGTCGTCGATATCGGTGTACTGCCCCGTGTAGCGGGTGGACGTCCAGTTGCCCTGGCCGTTGACGTTGCCCGTACTGAAGGCCTCGAACGTCTCATCAACGATCGAGTCAGCGTGGGATGCGATAGGGACAACGAGGCAGAGCAGAGCCAGCAGAATCATGCCGATCTTTTTCATCGCCTTCTCCTTTGTGGTTGAGACTCTAAGTGGTCGACCCAGTCCAGTTACTTGTGTCGCTAGAACATCCTTTTTCCTCCTTTCGTTTAGTGTTGAGTTGTTAAAGGTCAAAGTGTGACTTTGAATATACAGACAGCCGCGTAAAGCGTCAATTATCGCAGGCGTTGCATGAAGTATTCTATATTAGTTAAAACTGCCGCGACCCCAACGGGTTTCGGCGGTCTTCCTTTTTTATAACGAAAAGTATAGAGGGGTCAGTTATTGTTCCTTCTCAAACGCGCATTCTTTGTTGGAACAATTTATTTTACCTTTAGCAGCGAAGACGAGCAAGGATTGGCATTTAGGACATTTTTCGCCGGTGGGTTTGCTCCACAAAGCGAAGTCACAATTGGGATAGGCGGTACAGCCATAGAATAATTTGCCGCGCTTGGATTTGCGTTCGGAGATTTCACCTTTGCTGCACTTGGGACATTTGATGCCGGTGCTTTTTTCAATCCGTTTGATGCCTTTGCAGTCGGGATATTTGGAACAACCCAGGAAGGCGCCGAAGCGACCGCGCTTCACCACCATCGGAGCGCCGCACTTGTCGCAAACGACTCCGGAGTTTTCCTCATCCACTTTTTTCTCTTCGGCGGTCTTTTCAGTATATTTGCAGTTCGGGAAATTGGCGCAGGCAATGAACTTGCCAAAGCGTCCGAATTTCACAATCAAGTCTCCACCGCAGTCGGGACAGGGCTTGTCTAATTTTTCCAGTACGTCTTCGCGTTTGACCGACTTAGTTTTGGCGGCCAGATTTTTGTGGAAAGGACCATAGAAATCGCGAATGACCGGCACCCATTGTTTCTTGCCTTCGGCGATGGTATCGAAGTCTTCTTCCATGCTGGCGGTGAAAGTCAGGTCGACGATTTGCGGAAAATTTTCCACAATCAAATCGTTGACCAGAATACCAATTTCCAAAGGTACAATTTTTTTGTCTTCATTTTTTTCGACGTAGTTGCGCTCAGTGATAGTGGCGATGGTTGGCGCATAGGTCGAAGGTCGGCCAATGCCTTTTTCTTCCAAGATCTTCACCAGTGATGCCTCCGTGTAGCGCGGCGGGGGAGAGGAAAATTTTTGTTCGCTCGCCACAGACACCAGGCCTAGTGGATCTTTTTCTTTGAGCGGTGGGAGCAAAAATTCTTGGTCAGGATTGGCGCCGGCATAAACTTTCAGGTAGCCCTCGAATTTGATGGTTGAACCGCTGGAGGCTAAGAGGTATTTGTTTTTTGGAGTGACTGCATCAATTTCCACGCGGACGGAATCAAAAATGGCTGGCTGCATTTGGCAGGCGAGCATCCGTTTCCAAATGAGTCCATAGAGACGTTTTTCGCTGCCTTCAATCACCGCTGGCAAATCGTCGGGCAAACGCGCCGGGTCAGTTGGGCGAATGGCTTCGTGTGCTTCTTGGGCACCTTTGGATTTGGTTTTGAAATAACGCGGACTTTCCAGGGCATACTCTTTGCCGAATTGTTGCTCAATCGTTTTGCGCGCGGCTACCAGAGATTCGAGCGACAAATTCACCGAATCGGTACGCATATAGGTGATGAGTCCGTGTTCATAGAGCTTCTGGGCGGCCATCATGGCTTGCTTGGCGGAAAAGCCCAGGCTATTGATGGCGGCTTGCTGCAAAGTCGAGGTGGTGAATGGGGCGGCTGGATGGCGCAAGGTTTCTTTTTTGACCACGCTGCGCACTGAATATTTGGCTGTCTCCAAATCCTGCTTAATCGTTTCGGCGCTGGCCTTATCATTGATAATTGAAGTGTGAGTTTTGTAATCGCTAGCAAAAAGTTTCAAAGTTTCCGTCTTTTCAATTTTTTCACCATTCTGTTCAATTAAGTTGGCGGAAAATTTACTTGTTTCTGGTTTCTTGTCACCTGTTTCTAGCTCGGCTGCAATAACCCAATATTCTTTGGATTCAAACTTTTTAATTTCGCGTTCGCGTTCCACCACCAAACGCAAAGCGACCGATTGTACGCGCCCAGCGGAAAGTCCACGGCGAATCTTCTTCCAGAGAAAGGGGGAGAGTTCATAGCCCACCAAGCGATCGAGGACGCGGCGCGCTTGTTGCGCGTCTACCAAATTAAGATCAATGACTCTGGGTTTCTCTAGCGCCTTTTCAATAGCGCTCTTGGTGATTTCGTGAAAAACAATACGCTTGGCTGAGGCAGGGTCAAGCTTCAGGGCATGCGTCAAATGCCAAGAGATAGCTTCTCCTTCACGGTCTTCGTCAGTTGCCAGAATCACTTCCTCGGCTTTCTCGGCCAACTCCTTCAATTCGGCCACGCGCGGCTTGGCCTTTTTGGGAACGACATATTTGGGCGCAAAGTCATGCTCAATATCAATGCCCATGTCGGTCTTGGGCAAATCGCGGATATGGCCAAAAGACGATTTCACGGTGTATTTCTTGCCGAGAAATTTAGAAATGGTTTTGGCTTTGGTGGGGGACTCGACGATGATTAATTTCATGGAGCGTGGAGCATAGAACGCGGAACGAAAAAAAGTTCTACGTTATGCGCTATGTGTTATACGATAATATAATTTTGTCCGCCGACGTTTTTGACTAGCCCTTTCATTTCCAAAATGGCTAGCGTGCCGCTGACGGCACTGGCTCCCAGTGTAGTTATTTTGATGAGTGTGTCAACGTGCACCGGTTCGTGGGAGAGTTCGCGGAGCAGTTTTTCTTCTTCCAATGTGGCCGGAATGGTTTGCTTAGCGGCAGTACTATTGGTTCGGGTTCCGATCTGCAATTCACTCAGAATATCAGCTACGCCGGTGACCAACTTGGCACCGGCTTTGATGAGTTGGTGGGTGCCTTCGGAGACCGGGGAAAAGATTGAGCCAGGCACGGCAAAAACTTCGCGGTTGAACTCGACGGCAAGTTTGGCGGTGATGAGGCTGCCGGAATCGACGGCCGCTTCAATCACCACTGTGCCCAGCGTCATGCCAGCCATCAGGCGATTGCGCGCGGGAAAAGTTCCAGGGTTCGCGGAAACGCCCAAGGGGAGTTCGCTGACGAGGCACCCCGTTGAAAGCATCTCGCGCGAAAGTTGAAAATTGGTGCGCGGTCCAACAAGAGAGTCTTCTACGCTGCTGCCGAGTACCGCGATGGTTCGTCCGCCGGCATCGAGCGCACCGCGATGGGCCACGGCATCCACGCCCAAGGCCAAGCCACTGACGACGGTGAGACCGGCTTTGGCAAGGTCGGAGGCTAAACGATAGGCAGCTTGCTGGCCATAAGCGGTGATTTTTCGGGAGCCCACGATGGCAATGGCTGGTTGCAGATTGAAATCAAAATCTGGGTTAGCGGATTTCAGGTAGAGCAAAAAGGGTGGATGGGTGATTTCTCGGAGGCTAACAGGGTAATGGGGCGAATCCAGTTCAATAGTGGTGACGCCGGCCCGTTCCAATTTTTCCCATTCAATATCTGGGTTGATATTTTTTCTCTCAGTTTCTATTTTCTCCACCAAGGCCTCGCTCAATCCGCTTTGCAATAGTTCTTGGCGGTTGGCGCTCCAAGCAGCTTCAATAGAATCAAAAAAGCTCAGCAGCACTTTTATCTTTTGCGGACCAACACCTGGAATCAAACTGAAGGCGTTGAAGAATTTTTTGTCCATATTATTTCCAGCATAATCGAGTTTGGAAATATTCACAAATCAATCTAATTGGAAAGAGCCGGGGGACTAAACGCGCTAGTTACGCGTTAGCCCCCGGCTCTTGGGTGTAGTTCTTCTCAGAAGATTGTCGAGATGTCGACTCCCTCTCTGAGGTGTTTGACGCTGCGGTTGAGGATCTGAGCCAGCTCCCGCCAATCGTTGAAGATGATGGAGGGTGTTACTTCTGCCGGTAGCGGCTTGTTGGATCCGGCACTAGTAGAGAACCAGCCAAACGGTACGCCGGAGTTTATGGCCAGCATCCCGTCTTTCTGCGCGTCATCCCCGATGTAGATGGCTCGCTGGTTGTGATAGCTGGTTCCCAGTTGCAGCTTCACGAGGCTCAAGAGGAATGGTGCGGGCTTCACCTTGTCTTTTGTCGGAAGATCAAGGTGTCGGACGTCGTCGTCTGAGACGATGATGTTGGGGCCGAGAACTGCCCACTGAGACTTCCACACGGCGAACGTTTTCTCGATGAACGCCGTGTGTCCGGAGGAGAGGATTGCCAGGGTCATGCCGATGCCTTCACTGCGGCGGATCCGGCGCAGAGTGGAGCAGAATTCGAGAAACCCAGTGCATGGTCGTGGCCAGGCTGGTCCAATCTCTTGCAGCAGCACGTCCAGCTTGGCTTGCACCAGGCGTTCCGGGTCTGCCCGTAGCTCCTCTGCGGAGAGGTTCAAATCACCTTCTTCCGAGAGAGCCTGGATTAGCTCACCCGGAGCGCGGTTGCTGAGGCCCCCCACTTTGACGAAGCCTCTGACCCCGCGGTCTCCGTAGAGGAGTTGAACCGCTCGGAGATAGGCTTCGTTGACTCCAACGCCGTTGGGACTGGGGCTGAACGTGTCAGCCACGGTCCCGTCGAAATCCACGGTCCAGACGTAGCCGAACATTCTCCTCACCCCCCTTTGGCTAGTTGATGGCAGGAACAATCAAATCTCAATCGGTAGGGAGATTTAAGCATGGCTTGAGCAAGAAGGCAATATGGCGCCGATTCTTGATTAAAAGCCAGAAGCTGCTAGATTAAGGGTAGGCTTATGAAAAGAAATAATTGGTATGTTATTACCGGAGGCCCGCATGCCGGCAAGACCACGCTCGTGAGGTTGCTCGGCGAGCGGGGACACAATGTGGTTTTTGAAGCGGCTCGAGTTTACATCGACCAGCAGATGAAGAGGGGCAAAACCCTGCAAGAGATCAGAAAAGACGAAATGGAGTTTCAGAGAAAAATTCTGAAAATAAAAATTGCTAACGAAAAGAAAGTCTCTCCCCAAAAAATAACTTTTTGGGATCGAGGCATTGCCGATAGCGTGGCCTATTATGAGTTGCAGGGAGTGAGGGATGATAATTTTTTGAAACAAGCGGTCAAAAACTCTGCCTACAAAAAAGTTTTCCTGCTCAAACCCCTCCCTTACAAAAAGGACTATGCCCGGACGGAAAGCCAGCAAGAGCAAAAGAAAATCCATTCACTCCTCAGGAAAGCCTATCGAGAACAAGGTTGCGAGATAGTTGAGATTACAAGCACGAATAAAGAAAGAAGATTGAAGACCGTTCTGGCGAATCTATAATCATTCTTAATATATCGCAATGTATCATCTCTATTCTTTTCTCAATAGCCAGGAGGAACATTGTTTTAATATTGAAACTTCTGCTCCGCTCAACCAAGGCGAACTGCTCAAGCTATCCAGACTCTTAGCTGAGGGCTTTCTGGAAGAAAACGTTAGTACTCGAAGCAAATTAAAGGGCAAAGCCAAGATTGTGGAAATTGGCCCGCGATTGAATTTTGCCACCCCTTTTTCTACCAATGCCGTTTCTATTTGCCGTTCTTGTGGCTTGGAAAAAGTAAAGCGAATCGAAAGATCAAAGCGGTTAGCGGTGCCGCGGGGCCAGCAAGCGGAGAAGTTCATTGCTGAACATCAGGATCGGATGACCGAAACAGTCTATCCGAAAAAGTTGGAAAGTTTCAAGATCAACATCCGGCCCCAGGGGGTATTCGAAGTGGATCTGATGAAAAAAGGAGTCGAGGCTTTGCGGACGATTAACAAGGAGCTGGGACTAGGCATGGATGATTGGGATTTGAACTTCTATCACGAATTATTTGTGAAGGATCTCAAGCGTAATCCCACCAATGTCGAGTGCTTTCAATTGGGCCAAGCCAACAGCGAACATTCGCGGCACTGGTTTTTCAAAGGTCAGCAGATCATTGATGGCGAAACCAAGGGTCAGAGTCTTTTGGAAGTGGTTCAGGCTCCGCTCAAGGCGAACTTGGCCAACAGTCTCATTGCTTTTAGTGACAATTCCAGCGCCATTAAAGGATACAAAACCAAAACGCTGGTTCCGACTGATGCATCCGAGCCTTCCAAGTTGAAAGAGAAAGACAAATTCTATCACCTGATTTTTACCGCTGAGACACATAATTTTCCCACTGGAGTGGCTCCTTTTCCAGGCGCAGAAACTGGGGGCGGCGGCAGGATCCGAGATGTGGAGGCCACTGGACGAGCGGGCTTGGTGGTGGCTGGAACAGCAGGCTACTGCGTGGGGAATTTGAGAATTCCTGGTTACAATTTGCCGTGGGAAGACAAGAACTTCAAATATCCGGAAAATCTGGCGGCTCCATTGAAAATACAAATTGATGCGAGCAATGGTGCTTCAGATTATGGCAACAAATTTGGAGAACCCTTGATTCAAGGATTCAATCGCTCGTTTGGGATGCTGCTGCCGAGTCGAGAAAGACAAGAGTGGATCAAGCCGATTATGTTCAGTGGCGGAGTCGGCCAGATTGAAAACACGCACGTCAAAAAAGGTCGCGCCGAGAAGGGGATGCTGATTATTCAAATTGGCGGCCCAGGTTACAAAATCGGTATTGGTGGTGGAGCAGCTTCTAGCATGATCCAAGGAGCGAACAAAGCGGAACTGGATTTTAATGCGGTGCAGCGTGGCGATGCCGAACTGGAGCAAAAGATGAATCGAGTGATTCGCGCTTGTTCGGAGCTAGGCAAGAGCAATCCGATCGTCAGCATTCATGATCAGGGAGCGGGTGGGCCGTGCAATGTGCTGACGGAATTGGTGGAGCCAGCTGGCGGTCGAATTGAAATTCGCAACATCAAATTGGGAGACGAGACTATGTCGGTTTTGGAGATTTGGGGCGCGGAATACCAAGAAAGAAACGCTTTGCTGATCAAACCTAAGGATCTCAAAAAATTTGCAAAGATTTGCCAAAGAGAAAAATCAGACTTTGAAGTGTTGGGAAAAATCACTGCCGATGGCCGAATCGTAGTGCATGACAAGCGCGATAATTCCCAGCCAGTCGACTTGGAGCTCTCGAAAATTTTGGGAAAGATGCCGCAGAAAAAATTCACGGATCAAAGGATAGCCCCGAAATTATCGCCGCTAAAGATTCCAGCCGGATTATCTTTTCCAAAAGCCTTGGAAAATGTCCTGAAACTTTCCTCGGTTTGTTCCAAGCGCTTTTTGACTTCCAAAGTAGACCGCAGCGTGACTGGACTCATTGCTCGGCAGCAGTGTTGTGGCCCGTTGGATTTGCCAGTTTCAGATGTCTCGGTGATTGCCCAGAGTCATTTTGGCAAAACCGGGGCGGCGATTTCAATTGGTGAACAACCAATCAAAATGTTGTTGGATCCCGAGGCGGGCGCACGCATGGCAGTCGGAGAGGCTTTGACGAATATAGTTTCCGCTCGCATAACGGCCCTCGAAGACATCAAATGTTCAGGCAACTGGATGTGGCCGGCCAAACTTCCGGGGGAAGGATCAAGGATCTATGACGC
>SCTJ01000075.1 GCA_004297805.1 Patescibacteria group bacterium
GCTCCTTGTAGGCATCGACAATCTTATTAACAACCCAAGCTTCAATTTCGTTAATTGGGTTATGAAGTAATTCAAATAGTTTCGTTAGCACTGAGTGTTCTTTTTTCAGGGAGAGCTTTATTCTTTTTGACTCAGGGAATTCGCCTCCATAATGAAATAAGATACAATCGGTACGAGGATTGTGAAATCCAGATTGATCCATATTGCTTACGGGAAGGAGATCAATGCCTGATGGTTTGGCTGCCATACCAAATGCAATTTCCTCACGATATCTATTTGGAATGAAGGTCTCTATTTTGTTGTATATGGATGCCCAGTTATCCAATATGGCAAGCCAGTCAAGGTAATAGCCATAGACCAAAGACGTGTTGTAATGAATGCTCTCTGAATTAATTTCATGTAGTGCCTGAAAGACGGCACTGTCAATGGTAGAAACTTCTGAACTAACATTGAGCATTTGGTCGGTTTGTTTTAATGAATCGAAAACATTTCCAAGAACAATGTGATCAGGGTCTAAATATAATATATTTGTATTTTCCTGGTTTTCTCGGAGGAAATTAACCAATAGGAATTTAACCTGATAGATGTCTCCATTTTGAATTAACGGGTATGCGCGATAAGCAATTCCCTGCGCATCGAGCCATGTTGCTGTGCTTTGGGTTAATACGTTCGGCGGAGAGAGCACGACGATATCAACCTCGGAGGCTACATAGCGACGCAACCCTTTTATAAGTACCCTTAAGGCTATTTGGTTGACTTGGTTTCCGTCGGTAACGGTTACTATTGTATACATGGTTGTTAATTAGTCATTGTTGTCAATGGAAAAACGGTTGCGTATGTTGTCAATTGTTTTGCGGAAATGCCGTTGCCACAACCTCCCTTCTACTTGTTGTGAAAGTTCAATAACACGGACAAACTCCATTGCATTTGCAACAGGGAGCGGGGACTGGAGTTCGCGCGCATGGAAACTACCCAGCATAGATTTTACGGCGTTAAGTATATTGCCATTGCGTAAAGCCATTTCCCCAAACTCTCGGTAACCGGCTAAGGCTGCTTCGTAGTCGCCCCGCGCCAGCGCGGCATCTGCCTCGTTGCGTAAGAGCAGTTCAAGACCAGTTTTGTCGGCAAACATCGTATAGATTCGCTGAGCGTCACCATGCCCTTCTTCAGGAGATATCCGATAAAGAAACTTTCGTGCATTTGCCATGCCGCCAGCGTAGCCGTAACGATGGCTGACTTCATAGATGTAGCGCCAAGCCCGACGTAGAAAATGTCCAACTGCTGCATTTGGCGATCTTGCCCAGTGCAGCACTAGCCGCTGTATGATAGCCAGAATACGCACTCCGTGCTCGATGACAGCATGACGAATCATTGGTGCCAATGAGGTTAGCGTCTGTCGTGTTGCAATAAGGCAGGCGCCAGTCAGAACTCCCACCAGTAGGAAGTAGGCAACGACCACAAATCGCGCCACTAGCATGACATTGTCTGTCTCTGAATAATAGGTATCCACGGGCAGGCGCATACGTAGAGATTCCGCATGAATGATCAGTCCGTGGATAAAGGCCGACACGTCTTGCAGTCCATATCGTGCTATGCGTAGACCATCTTTGCCAAGTTGCTGGTAGCGGGACACCTCATGGAAACAGTCTGCGCGCAAGCGTAGAAACTCCACTTGGGATTTAGAAGGTAGTGCATGGAACTCGTTGTTGCTGATCCGATTAAGAGTACGTAGCGCATCCTTCGCTGATCCCACACAACGCGCAAGAATCGCCTGCAGCAAGGTTCGCTGCCCAGACGTTAACGCAATTTCACGACGAAATTCCAACGCAAGGCATTCCAGCAATCGTGATGGATCAGGCTTCGTGGCGATAGGGGATGTGACGAATTTTCCAAGTTGAAAAAATATATCAGAAGGCCAGCCATCAACGAGCAATGCGTTTGCCTCCTTGGCATTTGG
>SCTJ01000146.1 GCA_004297805.1 Patescibacteria group bacterium
GATGATTTTCGATTCATTTTTAATACAAAGATTGTAATGAAAAACAAAACCTTTATACAATGCAAGAAATGTAGTACAGAAATCTTCTACGACACGAAGAGGAGATTTACGCCATGTGCATGTGGCGCTATTGCCGTTGATGGTTGTGAAGATTATGTGCGGATATCAGGAAACCCCGATGATTATGAACAAATCCAGAAGTAAGATAGACTCTCCCCATGAACTATTCTTCGGAACTGTTCTCGAAGGAAGCAATAGCGGAGGGAACGATGGCTTTCCATTTCGAGAAACCGCATGGGTTCGCCTGGAAGGCGGGGCAGTCCATAGACCTCACGCTCGTAGGTCCTGCCGAAACTGACGCGGAAGGGAACACGCGGGCCTTTTCCATCGCGTCGGCGCCCTACGAGCGGGATATCATGATAGCCACGCGGATGCGTGAGACTGCTTTCAAACGGGTCCTCCGATCCGCGGATCTCGGCATGAAAGTAGACATAGCCGGACCTTTTGGGTCATTCACTTTGCATGAAAAATCAAGCCGCCCGGCGATCATGCTCGTCGGTGGCATCGGCATAACCCCGTTCTTGAGCATGATGAAGGACGCGACCGAGAGAAAGTTGCCGCACAGGATATACCTCTACTACTCAAACCGTCGCCCCGAAGACGCGCCATTCCTGGACCTCTTGAATGGATTGCGAGACAGAAATCCGCGCATTACCTTCATCCCGACCATGACGGACATGGAGAACTCAAAGACTCCCTGGTCCGGCGAGAGGGGATACATCACCCGCGACATGATCGAAAGGCACGCGCCGGATAGGGCGGATGCGATATATTATTCCGCGGGCCCGCCGGGAATGGTCGCGGCCATGAGGAAGGTGGTAAATGAGATGGGTGTCGGCGATGACGACATAAGGGTCGAGGAGTTTTCGGGGTATTGATCGGGTATCGGTAATTTTGTAATGATTAACAAAATACCCCTCACGTATTGCTACGCGAGGGGTTGAATCGGCATTGAGGTTAAACTCAAGCCTTGTGTTCCAAGCACCATGTTCTGGCGTTCTGGAACATGCGGAGCCAGGGTGACGCCTCAAGTTTTTGCCAGGAGGCGGGCATCCATGGCCATTGCCACAAACGGAAACAACGTTCAGGATGAGGCATCATCGCTAGGTGACGGCCATCCGGGGAGCATAATCCGGCAATCCCGTAGGGTGAACCATTGGGATTATACGGGTACTCTTCTGTCATGTGGCCATCAGGGTCTATGTATGCTATGGGAACCAGCTTGTCCCCTATGAGCACCTCGGTTGGTAGGTCGGGGCAGATCAGACGACCCTCGCCGTGAGCTACCCATATACCGAGTTTCGAACCCTCCATACCATTAAGGAGCACCGATGAGCTTGGCAG
>SCTJ01000121.1 GCA_004297805.1 Patescibacteria group bacterium
ACAAATAGTTGTTCTTATCTGCTCCCAATTCCTGCCCGGCGAGAACATCGCGTACGAGGTGATGAATGGGGTCTTGCCCATGGCCGCCATGCCGCTTGCGACAGTCGCCAAATTCTGTTCGGCCACGCCCATCTCGATAAATCTGTCCGGGAATCTTTTCTTGAAATCGATCATATAAGTAGACTCTGCCAGATCGGCGCAAAGACCGACGATGCGCTTGTCCGTTTCAGCTGCTTTCAATAGTCCTTCACCGAAACCTTTGCGGATGGGGATCTGCTCGACGTCGGTGTCGAATAGTTGAGGGTTGAGTTTTAGGTCAGGATTAAGCATTGAGATTTCTGATAGTTACTGCTTGGTTTAACGCCATATTATTTATTGATCCCCAGAGCCCTCCTGGCAACCCCTATTTCCTCTGGCGTAGTCGGCACCTTCCCATGCCACTCGAACTTGCGCTCAAATGCGGGGATCCCCCTTGAAGCGATCGTATTGGCGATGATGACCGACGGCCGGTCGAAAACCGCGTGCGCCTCGCCGATCGCGCGGTCAATGTCGTGGAAATTGTGTCCATCGCACTCCTCGACATGCCAATTCCACGCGCGCCACTTGTCCCCGAGCGGGTTTAGAGGCATGACGTCCTCGGTGAAGCCATCTATCTGGATATTATTCCTGTCTATTATCGTCGTCAGGTTCTGGAGCTTCTCCTTACCCGCGAGCATCGCTCCTTCCCAACTATTGCCCGCGTCGAGTTCCCCATCGCTCATGAGCACGTAAAATTGCCGGCTGGAACTTTTGCCATTATCTATTCTATCCGCAAGTGCCATACCGACCGCCTGTGACAAACCGGAGCCCAACGGACCGGAAGAGTTCTCGACGATCGGCAGGAAGTCTCGATGCGGATGGCCCTGCAACCTACTTCCCAGTTTGCGCAAAGTCATGAGTTCCTTCACCGGGAAATATCCTGCGTGCGCCATAGTGGCGTAGAGAACCGGGCAAATGTGACCGTTGGACAAAACTAGTCGGTCGCGATATTCCCAGACGGGGTTCTTCGGGTCGTGTTTGAGTCCATGGAAATATAAGTACGTGAATATGTCCGCCATATCGAGAGGCCCGGCGGTATGACCGGACTTGGCTTCGATGAGCATTTCGATAATGGAGCGGCGAATTGCGAGCGCCTTGTTTTCTAAAAATTTTACCTTGTCATCGGTGAGGGACATTTGCAGGATATTATAGCACGCCGGAAAATGCCGCTTCCTGATCTACTTGGATAGCCGCTTGAACTTCTCCAGTGCCTCGATGAAATTGTCGCTCTCGAATATCGCCGAGCCGACCACTAGCCGATCAGCCCCAGCCTCAATAAGTTGTCTGGCATTATCAAGCGACACACCTCCATCAATTGAAATCGGTAACCCGGGGTATTTCAACCGCACTTGCTTGACCCTTCCTATGACTTTCTCATCAAATTCCTGGGCCTGGAATCCGATACGGTCGATGCCCATGAGTTGCACGAATTGGATATTTCCCTCTTGCAACTTGTAACTTGGAACTTGTAACTCCTCGATCGATGTCTCTATATTCAACGCCAGTCCAATATCCACCCTCCCCGCCAACGATTGAACAGCCCCCGCCACATCTCCTTTGGATTCGATGTGGATGATGATCCGCGTAGCGCCGGCCTGCACCCACTCATCCACGACTTTCTCCGGGTGATTGACCATGAGATCGAACTCATAATTGAGCTTTTCCCAAGCCGGCAATCCCTCATCCTCATGGACGATCTTCTCGAATGAATCATCGTGCTTCCTGTAGGGCCAAGTGGCATTGGGCACGAATTGGCCATCGCATATGTCCACCTGGACAGTTTTCACCAGTCCCTGTATCAGGCCAACTTTTTCTTCAAGTTCACCGAAGTCCTTCGGTAGTATGGCGGGAATTATTTCGATTTTGTGGGCCATTGCCGGTTACTCGATATTATCTATCTCATTGATCCGCCTCTTGTGCCTCTCCTCATTCGAAAACGGCGTCTCCAACCATTCTATGACCGCCTTTTTCGCCTCACC
>SCTJ01000209.1 GCA_004297805.1 Patescibacteria group bacterium
TAGCAAACCTAGCTTCAATTGTCGAGTTTACGTGACGAAAGAGTTTACAGAATTGGGTGGCCAACAATGAGATTGAGTCCTGCCAGAAGAAAAAGGATGCCACTGGCGATACCGCCCGAAATCATAATTGCATTGGTCATAAATTTTTCTCGGCGTCTCACGTAACTTTCTTTCAAGTAGATTTTTGGTGAGTAATAGCGGTTTCTTCTATAGAGAATCAGTGAGAGTGGATGTGGATTGGCAAGAGAAAGCATATGAGGATAGTTTAAAGGATAAATACAAGAAGTGGGTTACATACTCGTGATAGTTTTGTAAGAGTTATTGTGCCCTCACCGTTACCGTATTTGAAGCGTTATTGCCGGCGCCGTCATATGCAGTGGCTTTATAAGTTGTTGTTTGGTTAGTAAATGACGGGGTAGACATCACACATGTATATGGTGCTGTTGATCTGGAGCAATACAGTAAATTATTGTGATAAAAATTTACTTTCGTTACTCCTATATTGTCTGATGCATTCGCTGTGACAGTGATATTAGTTCTCCTGGGAACAGTGGAATTATTTGTCGGATAAGTAATAAGAACTGTTGGTTTGGTAGTGTCAGGTCCTATTGGTGTCGGAGATGGAATAAGCGTCGGTGATGATGTTGGCACCAGCGTTGGGTTTGGAACGCTTGATGGAGTAGGTGTGATTGTATTTGAAAAACCGGCAATACCGTTTGGACTTCCCAGTCCTGTCGGGCCATCATACGAGACTGCAGCACTACACATGATTGTCGTGCAGATACCATTGGACCCGAGAGTTATATCATGAATATTGGCACCTGTGAAATTTTGGTAGAGAACAGCTGCAGCTTGTGTATTGGCTGGTGCGCCACCTGCTAAAGCGTACGCACTCGCAATGATAGGGGAGGCAAGACTTGTACCGCCTACCTGCCACCAGCCCGATGATCCTGCATATGGGGTTGAGTCATAAATTGCCACACCCGTGTTGGGGTCTGCATCGGCTGCGAGATCACTGATTGCGCGTTTTGTGCCGCAATGCGTTTGGGTCCAGTTAGAGAGAGCAAGCTGCCAATTTGGAGCTGCATCATAGATGCTACAGCCACTTCCGGTGCCATTCCAAACAGATTCAGTGGCATACGAATTATCAGTATACACTGATAAGGTTGTCCCGCCCACAGCTATGACGTTTGGTG
>SCTJ01000210.1 GCA_004297805.1 Patescibacteria group bacterium
ATAATCAGGAATTCGGCGAGGCATACCCGCTAAACCCAAAAAGTGCATTGGGAAAAAGGTTATATTAACACCAGTAAAAGTAATTCAAAAATGTAACTGACCAAGATACTCAACATAAGGTCTCCCAACAATAACAGGCATCCAATAATAAAAGCCAGCAAATAAAGCAAAAACAGCACCCATTGAAAGAACATAATGAAAGTGGGCAACAACATAGTATGTATCATGAAGAGCTACATCTAATCCAGCATTAGCCAATATAACACCAGTAACACCCCCGACTGTAAATAAAGCTATAAAACCTGTAGCAAACAACATAGGGGTTTTCATATCTATAACACCACCAGCTAGGGTAGCCAATCAACTAAAAATTTTTATACCAGTTGGTACAGCAATCATCATAGTAGCGGCAGTAAAGTAAGCACGTGTATCAACATCTAAACCAACAGTATACATGTGGTGAGCTCAAACCATAAATCCTAAAACACCAATACACAACATAGCGTAAACCATACCTATGTAACCAAAAACGTATTTATTAGAATATTCAGCAATAACATGGCTTATTATACCGAAACCAGGTAAAATTAAGATATAAACCTCCGGATGCCCGAAAAATCAAAACAAATGTTGATAAAGTATAGGATCACCACCACCGGCAGAATCAAAAAAGGTTGTATTAAAATTTCTATCAGTTAAAAGCATAGTTATACCACCGGCTAAAACAGGTAAGGACAACAAAAGCAAAAAAGCAGTTATCAAGACAGCTCAGACAAATAACGGAAGTCTATGCATGTATAAACCTGGAACCCTCATATTAAAAACTGTACATATAAAATTTATAGCACCAAGAAGCGAAGAAACCCCCGAAACATGAAGACTAAATATTGCTAAATCAACAGATCCACCAGAATGCGCTTGAATAGAACTTAATGGCGGATAAACTGTTCAACCGGTACCAGCACCAACCTCGACAAAGCTTGAAAGTAAAAGTAAACTTAAAGAAACAGGTAACAATCAAAAACTAAGATTATTCAGACGAGGAAAAGACATATCAGGAGCACCAACAAGTAATGGGACAAATCAATTACCAAAACCACCTATAAGTGCAGGCATTACCATAAAAAATATCATGACAAAAGCGTGAGCGGTAACTATAACATTATAAAGTTGATAATTTCCTAGTAAAATTTGGTCACCTGGGGCTGAAAGCTCCATTCTTATAAAAATAGACAAAACAGTACCCACTACACCAGCTAGAATACCAAAAATTAAATAAAGAGTACCAATATCTTTGTGGTTTGTCGAACAAACCCATCTATCAAATCAATTTAACATATTAAAATTGAAAAACTCGCATAAGTCTTCGTCTTTTTTGTCACCTCTTATAAAGGTTATAGTCCCTTTGCTGAAGGCTACGATTAAACCCTAAAACTTTATCGGT
>SCTJ01000004.1 GCA_004297805.1 Patescibacteria group bacterium
GATTTTTCAGGAGTAGTACCTTCTTTTAATGATTTAGGTGATGTAATTGCGCTTTTTAAAAATGACGGAAGTGTAAGTTTCATGAATCGTAAGGGGCGAGAGGTGTTCAAAAAATATTAATTATGGCCAAAAAAACTTTAGATTGTCAGGCGGTGGGAAAAAATCTGGACGCTATCTTGAAGCGGAAGGGCCAGTTTGACGTGACGCTGGAAGCAGGGCAGTTGGACGAAGCCAAGGATATTGAGGTTGCTCTGGAAAAAATGCTGGAGCAGTTTGAAGTGGACTTCAATATGTTGAGATTTCCCGAGCGTCATCTGTTCGAACAAACCATCGCTTCGATCGAGGCCCAGGCGGGAAGCAAGGTCACTGAGCTCGATCGATATGACAAATATGAAGTGGTCGATGGTCAATTGAATGGGCGGGTCAAAATCAAAGGGGTGTGGCGACCCGTGATCAATGGGCGAGTCGTTGAAATCGAAGGCCTAGACCCGGAAAGCAATTATGGTTTTCATGATGTCCATAATATAGGTGGAAAGCTGAATGGAGTAATAAAAATGACTATCGAGGGGCGCCCGATAGTTAAGCTCGTTTTTGAAGGCCAGATAGCGGACTTATTCAAAACTGAAAATTACGAAGATTATCGGAATGTGCGCTTCATCAATGGCAAACTGAATGGAGAAGTGTTGACCGGGATTTCAACCTGGCTGCCGATCAAAGACGGGGAGGTTATCAAAAGTACCTCTTCACCAATGTTTGGAGATGAAACTCCGATCGTGACTTGTGGGAATATCGAAAACATCAATGGTAAATTGAATGGCTGGATCGGGCAAGGCCAACCGCTAAGACTCACGCCGGTGATTAATGATCAGGTCATGCTGGATTTTCAGAGACGAACAATCAGTCGCTGTGGCAATATTAAAAATATTAATGGACAGCTGAATGGCTGGGTGTCGTTTGATAACGAAGTAGATTTGCCAGTAATCAATGGCGAGCTCATTGAAAGCATGCATGGAAAAAAGATCGAAGGTTGTACTGACATTGAAAACATCGATGGACGATTGAACGGACGAGTTATGGTGGATGGTAAATGGTTGCCAGGTATTATTGGAGAATTAATTGATCAAATCTCCGGGAGGGCTATCGAGGATTGTGAGAATATCCGGAATATCAAGGGCAAAATGAACGGCATCGTACAAGTCGGTGGTATTGGGTTGCCGGTAATCAACGGTGAGCTAGTCGAGTATTTTGACGGGGCTAGAGTTCTTGGAGCTAAAAATATTCATAATGTCGGCGGAACTTTAAATGGAGAATTGGATCTTCGACGGACAACGGATGCTGGGGCGGATTTCATCGCCGAAATTAAGGTGGTGCTCGGTAAAATTGCCATCGAAAATGACGTATTATAATTGTCTCTCTTGAGATAAAATCTCACGAAATATGTTTAATTGCCAATCAATCGGAGAACGTTTCAAGGAGCTAGCTGTCTTGAGAGTTAACTTCGACACGTTGTTAGATGGGGGAAAGTTAGACGAGGCCAAGGACTTGGAAAGAGAAATAGCCGAAATAGTTTGGCAGTTGCAGGTCGAAGCGAAATGGTGGAAACTGCCCAATAGGTATCTTTTTGAGAAAACTATTGCTGCAATCGAGGCAGAAACTGGGAAAAGGGTAACCGATTTGGATGAATGGGATAAATATGAGTTGATTGATGGAAAACTGAACGGTCGAGTAAACATTGAAAATCACTGGTATCCGCTTATTGGTGGAAAAGCGGTGTTGCAGTTGGAAGGGAGCATGATTGAAGCTTGTGAGGATGTCCGAAATATCGATGGCCAGCTGAGCGGCCGAGTGCTTCTGCGGGGTGACCAAAATTGGTGGCCAATTTATAAGGGAGAGGCCTTGATAGATGTGGATGGGCGTCGAATTCTCAACTGCTACGATGTTGAGTTCATCAATGGTCAACTGAATGGGGTGGTGGAGATTAGCCCCGACCACTATGTTCCTGTGATTGATGGCAAGGTTGTCACGACACTTGCTTTCGAAGGAGAAGGTCTTCTGAATGTCCGGGTTGGTGGGAATCGTTTTTATTCTCCAATGGCTCAGAACTTTGATGGAAAGATGAACGGGAGCGTTTACCTGACAGATAGGGATAATGGTAAACATCTGGGCAAGTTTCCAGTGTTGAATGGCAAAATAATCACGCAGCTAGAGGGAAAAAGTATCGTCGACTGCAGCTGCATCAAAAATATTAATGGTCAATTGAATGGTTTGGTCCAGTTTGTGGGTTCGCGAGGCGCTGTTCCTGTTATTAATGGAAAAGTAATTGATAACATCGACGGTCGATCGATTCGAGCCGTTGCAGACCGTAATGATTTTGAAAATGTTGGAGGCAGACTAAATGGCAGTTTTTGGGTGGATGGCGAAGGCCCCCTGCCGGTTATTAATGGAGTCATCGTTGACCAGTTGGACGGAGAAAGACTTTCCGGAATGCAAGGTGTGCGCAATATAGCCGGAAAACCCAACGGGACTATGGTGCGATACAATATTGAAGCAATCTTGGATGGAAAAGTCATCCAGGAGGTCGACGGAGAGTACATTGAGTACGCTCTGAGTCTAAACAATATCGATGGCACGCCAAATGGAGAATTCATCATTGAGCGCGAGCCGGAAGTTAAGACCCTCGTTAAGGTTTTGTTGGGGAAAATTGTCAGTGAAGTGCCCTACGATGAAGACGCTTAGTGGTAGTTGAATATTTCCTTGGCATTCGCTATGATGGGGTATGGTTAAGCCATATCTTTTTTAGACCATGAAATACAAGAAAACGACCTTGAAAAACGGACTGCGCATTTTGACCGTGCCCATGCACGAAACCGAGACGGCCACTGTGATCGTGACGGTGGGAGTCGGCTCGCG
Organism: Patescibacteria group bacterium; assembly: GCA_004297805.1. Classification (GTDB taxonomy): domain Bacteria; phylum Patescibacteriota; class Minisyncoccia; order Moranbacterales; family SCTJ01; genus SCTJ01. Next base: position 2,911 of record SCTJ01000004.1, read on the forward strand.
CTATGAAACCGATTCCGAAGCGGGTATCTCGCATTTCATTGAACACATGTTATTCAAGGGCACCATCAAGCGCCCCACTTTCATGGAAATCACGGCTGAGGTTGATGCTTTTGGTGGAGAGATCAATGCCTACACTTCCAAAGATCGGACCGCCTTTTACATCAAAGCTGATTCCAAGCATTTGGGTCAGTCGCTAGACGTCCTAGCGGATATTTATCTCAATTCGAAGATTGACGAAGGTGAGTTGAACAAGGAGAAGGGAGCTATCGTGCAGGAGATCGCTATGTATGAAGACACGCCGATGAGCAACGTGGGCAATGTGTTTGAGAAATTGCTCTATCCGAAAGTAGCTCTGGGGCGGGATGTGCTAGGCAGTCAAAAGACAGTGAAGTCGTTGACTCGGCAAAAGATCGTTGCCTATCGAGACAGAAATTATGCGGCCAGCGATACGGTGATTTGTGTGACAGGTAAGTTTAATGAGAAAAAAACCATTGCCGAGATCAGACAACTTTTCGGTGGCATGCGTCGGGGACGCACGCCGAAGCTAAAGAAGGTCAAAGAAATCCAAGCTAGACCTCAGGTCTCGCTCGCCTATAAAAAGACAGACCAGACTCACTTGGTATTGGGCGTCAGAAGTTTTCATCACAATCATCCAGATCGTTTTGCGCTGGGCTTGTTGTCAGTTATTTTGGGTGGCAACATGAGCAGCCGATTATTCGCTGAGGTGCGGGAGAAAAGAGGGCTAGCTTACTACGTGCGGACGGGAGTAGAAAATTTTCATGACTGTGGATATTTAGCCGCTCAGGCGGGAGTGAATCACGACAAGGTAGTAGAAACTATCCAAGTCATCTTGGCCGAGTACCATCGCATGGCTACGGAGAAAGTGACAGAAGCTGAGCTGCGCAAAGCCAAAGAGTTTATTAAGGGGCATACAGTCATGGGACTTGAATCTTCTGATGAGGTCGCCTCTTTTTTCATCGGGCAAGAAGTACTCAAGAAAAAAATCATGACTGCTGATGAAATGTTCCAAAAGATTGAAAGGGTGAAGCTTGAAGATGTGCTGCGCGTGGCGGATAAAATTTTCCTAACCAAACATCTGAATCTGGCAATAATTGGTCCTTGGAAAGATGAGAGTATATTCAAAAGGATTTTACAGCTTTAGTTTTTTGTGAGGATTGGGTTTATGGGGACACTGGAGCAGCATATCATTGCCACCATTACCTACTATAACGAGATGAGTTATCCGCTCACCGCTTTTGAAGTGTGGCGTAACATGCTGGAATATCAGATCGGTCCGAATGGTGCGGTGCCCAACAATTGGACGCTAGTGTCGGTGATGGAAGCGCTGAACAATGGAGTTGTCCAGCGGTATGTGGACGAGTACCGGGGCTTCTACTTTTTGAAAGGTCGCAAAAAGTTGGTACGAGGTCGCATCCTCAGAAACAAGATTGCGGTGGGAAAAACCAAGAAGCTTTTAAAGTTAGTGCGGTGTCTCCAGGGGGTGCCATTTGTGCGGATGATTGCCGTGACAGGGAGGCTAGCCATGAAGAGTGCTCAGGGTCGGAGTGACTGGGATCTGTTGGTGGTGCTCAAGACTGGCCGGATTTGGATTGGCCGCACATTGGTGACGCTAATAGTGTGGGCGCTGGGAAAACGGCGAACAGACAAGCGGAGTCGGGATAGGGCCTGTCTCAACTACTTTTTGACCGACCAATCATTGGAAATTGGCACTAAGGATTATTTTGCTGCCAGTGAATACAGCTTTATTAGACCGGTGTTTGGTTGGAACGTCTTTCAGCAGTTTCAACTGGTCAATGGTTGGATCAGTCGATACCACTCCAACTATCACTTGGCAGACGTTAGCGATCGGCAGGTGCTTCAGGATAGTCGTCTGACCAAGTTCGTGCGAGGATGGGGCGAGCGGTTGTTTGACCATGAATCCCTGGAAGCATGGCTGCGTCGGATTGAACGGAAAAAAATTGCCAACAACCCCAAAACTGAAATCGCTGGTGGTCTAATTGAAGCTACTGACCAAGCTTTAGTTTTCCTGCCGTTGCCACAAGGTCCAAAAGTTTTTGAACGTTTCAAGGAGCGGTTAAATTCGCTGCGGATCAGATGAAAACATTGGCGCAACAAGTGGTCACGTTTCCTGCTGCCCCCGGTGTCTATCTATTCAAAGATGGACAACGGCGGGTTTTATATGTGGGCAAGGCGACTAATTTGAGAGCGCGGGTGCGTTCCTATCTATCTGGTCGCGATGAACGGGGAGAAAGAATTATAAACATGGTAGCGCTGGCTCATACTGTCGACTTTATGAAGACTGATTCAGTGTTGGAAGCGTTGATCCTGGAGGCTAATCTCATCAAAAAGTACCAACCGAAATACAATGTCGATCTGAAAGACGACAAAAGCTTCTCCTATTTCGTGATAACCCGCGCACCAAAGCAGGGCTTGGTGCGGGGCGCGGCTAAAGAAAAATTCCCTAGAGTTTTGATAATGAGGGGGTCGGAATTGGAAAAGAACAGAGATATTATCCAGCGCCAGTTCGGGCCCTACACGTCTAAGCGGCACATGGAGGTGGCCTTGGGGCTCATTCGCCGGATCTTTCCGTTTCATTCGCTGAAGCAAGCAACCGAAAAGGGCTGTTTAGATTTTCAGCTGGGTCGCTGTCCGGGGCCATATGCGGGCGTTATCACGCGCACGGATTATCTCAAGAACATCCGAGGCATCCGCATGATTCTGGAGGGAAAGAAACGAGGCCTCGTCAAAAAACTGGAACAGGAGATGAAAGCTCTATCCAAAGCGCATGAATTTGAAAAGGCAGCTGTTGTGAGAAATAAAGTCTTTGCGCTTCAACACATCCGCGATATTGCTTTAATCTCCAACGATGAGTTACGGGTTTTGAGTTTCAGGTTGCGAGACTTGCGTATTGAAGCCTACGATATGTCCAACATCTCAGGAAAAAATGCAGTGGGTGGTATGGTGGTGTTCCGGGGCAGCGAACCGGACAAAGCTCAATATCGCAAGTTCAAGATCAAAACCGTAGCAGGCAATGACGATGTGGCTATGATGCGTGAAGTGCTGGTGCGGCGTTTTGGTAACGACTGGCCGAGGCCTGATCTCATCATTCTGGATGGGGGACAGGGGCATCTCAACATGGGGGCGCAGGTGTTGCGTGAGTTTGGATTGGAAATCCCGATGGTAGCGGTGGCGAAAGGACCAACCAGAAAAATTTCTAACGCCGAATTACTAATCTCTAAACAAATCCCAATTACCAAATTTTCCGATGGACTCAAAAATTTGCTTCAAGACAAAAATTTCTTGAAACACATAACCGATGAAGCGCATCGGTTTGCAATCCAGTACCACCGCAAAGTCCGCAAACAATCTTTTATACTCCGGGTCAAAGCGTAACTAGCTCCTTTGTATAATAAGGGCACTTTCTTAAGCGGTATCTGTCGCTGCACACCCCTTTACACTGCTCCAACTTTGCTGTACAATGTCTCACTAGCAGGCATTTTTTCTTTTCTTCCCCATGGCAAATCAAGCTTCCAAATCGAAAAGCAATTTGGCTTCCAAAAACAGCTCATCCGGTTGTCGTGATCGAGTGGTGATTCGCGGCGCGCGGGCGAACAACTTGAAGAATATCGACATCGATATTCCTCGCGACAAGTTTGTGGTGATCACAGGACTCTCTGGTTCTGGCAAGTCCTCCTTGGCATTCGACACTTTGTATGCTGAAGGGAACCGGCGTTACATGGAAGGACTTTCGTCCTATGCGCGCAACTTTTTGGATATTGCTTCCAAACCGGACGTCGACAAGATTGAAAATCTCAGTCCTTCGATTTCCATTGATCAAAAAAGCGTCAGTCGCAGTCCGCGTTCCACGGTGGGCACCATGACGGAGGTCTATGATTATTTGCGAGTGCTCTATGCCAAGATTGGCAAGCCGCACTGCCCGCATTGCGGGAAGGGGATGGAACGTCGCAACAATCGCGAGATTCTGCACGAGATCAACAAGTTTACTACCAACACCCAAGTGGCCATCATGGCCGTCCTGCGTGAGTCACTGGGCACCCATTCTAACGCCAAGGAAGCGGTGCAGCACATCCAGCAAAAAGGTTTTGCACGGGTCTATTTGGACGGAAAAATCATGCCGGTCGGGGAGGCGTTGCTGCGGGCGGGTGACCAAGCAGATGGGACGGTAGCAGCGGTAGTGGATCGCATCTCTACGGTTTCTGGCAAGAATGACGAGGAACGGATTCTGGATTCAGTGGAAACGGCCATGAAATTGGGAGGCGGTTCAATGCTAATCTTGGTTGACGGAGCTGACGAGCGCGAATTCAATCAGGATTTTTTGTGTGCTGAATGCGGGGTGCGGATTCGAGAAATCAATCCCCGACATTTTTCTTTCAACAACCCAGAAGGGGCCTGTCCGGAGTGTTCTGGGGCGGGCGTGATTTTGAAGATCAATCCTGATTTGGTCATTCCTAACAAAAGCTTGTCACTGGCGGAGGGTGCCATCCAGCCCTGGAGCAAGGCCGAGCGCCGACTCGACAGCACGGGCAGCTATCTGAGTATTCTCAAGACACTGGCCAAGGAGCACAAGTTTTCTGTGAATGCGCCAGTCAAAAAGCTTTCTCCCTTGCAATTGTCGATCGTACTCTACGGCACGGATGCACATGACCAATCAGTGCCTGATGCCAAAAAGTCGAGTTATGCCTTTGAAGGTGTGATTCCAGAATTGGAACGCAAATACCGCGAAACCAAATCGGAATATTTGCGCTCAGAAATTGAACGCTACATGATTTCCTACACTTGTCCGCTTTGCCAAGGTAAAAAACTCAGGCAAGAATATCTTTCTGTCTTGGTGGCGGGCCAGTCAATTGATGATCTGGTTAATTTTGACATCACTGAGCTCAAAAATTTCTTTTTGACGTTCGATCGTACGCAGCTGGGAGAATTAGAGAGAACGGTTTTTGATTCGATAGCCAAAGAGGTGATCAAACATCTTATGTCCCTGGAAAACGTAGGATTGGAATATCTTAATTTGGCGCGCAGTGCCAATTCAATTTCAGGTGGGGAGGCGCAGCGTATCCGTCTGGCGGTCCAGATCAATTCACAGCTCATGGGAATTCTCTATGTGTTGGATGAGCCGTCCATTGGGCTGCATAGCCGCGACACAGAGAAATTGGTGCACACTATTCGCAGTTTGCAGCAGGGCGGGAATTCGCTGATTGTGGTGGAACATGACGAAAAGATTATGCGCTCCGCTGATTGGATTATTGATATGGGACCGAGCGCGGGACTGGATGGGGGCGAGGTGGTTTTCGAAGGCACCTTTGAAAAGTTAATGAAATCTAAAACTTGCACCGCGGAGTATTTATCGGGAAGACAAAAAGTTTTTTCCAAACGATCCTATCGCAAGGGTAATGGAAAAACATTGGAAATTTTGGGAGCGGCGGAAAACAATCTAAAAAACATTGATGTCAAATTGCCACTCGGAAAATTCGTGACAGTGTGCGGCGTGTCCGGTTCGGGCAAATCAACACTGGTAGCTGACATTTTGGCCCGAGCCCTGTCGCGTCATTTCTTTGGAGCCAAGGCAGAGCCGGGCAAACACGCGAAGATAAAAGGCTTGGAACATATCGACAAAGTGATCAGTATTGATCAGAGTCCAATTGGTCGCACCCCGCGATCGAATGCGGCCACTTATACAGGAGCCTTCTCGCATATTCGGGATATCTTTGCTGAGCTAGAAGAATCCAAGAGTCGTGGCTACACCGCCAGTCGTTTCAGTTTCAATATGAAGGGCGGGCGTTGTGAGGTGTGCCAAGGCGAGGGACAGAAAAAAATCGAGATGCATCTTTTGCCGGATGTCTATGTGGATTGCGAGGCTTGCGAGGGGACCGGCTACAACAAAAAAACTTTGGAAGTTGAGTACAAGGGATTTAATATTGCACAGGTCTTGGAGATGGATGTGAGTTTTGCCTTACGCTTTTTTGCTAAGCACCCATTGATCGCTGAAAAGCTGCGAACCATGGAAGAAGTGGGTCTTGGATATTTGAAATTGGGGCAAAGCGCGACCAACCTTTCAGGCGGTGAAGCGCAGCGTATCAAATTGTCCACCGAGCTGGCCAGAAAGTCCACTGGACGGACACTTTATATTTTGGATGAACCCACTATCGGTTTGCACTTCGATGACGTGAGTCGGTTGTTGAGAGTATTGGACATGCTGGTGGAGAAAGGCAATTCAGTGTTGGTAGTGGAACACAACTTGGATGTGGTGAAAAGTTCTGATTGGGTGATAGAGCTTGGGCCAGAGGGTGGCAGCCGTGGAGGGGATTTGGTTTTTGAAGGGACGCCCGATAAGCTCAAAAAGTGCAAACAGAGTTGGACAGCCAAGTATTTATAGGATGCTTGTCCACTTTCTTTGACGCCAAAGAAAGTGGACAGAAAGAAAGCGCCGATCCTGACTCCACTCGGCGGAAAATTATCACTGCGCTCGCTAAAAGTTCAGTCTCCGCTACGCTACGATTACAAACTTTTTTCACGCTCGCTCCGTTCAATTTTAATCTCCTCGGTCGTACGGACGGAATCGTTGGAACTATCTGAAGTTTATAGAAAAAGAAATATAAGGCAGGCGAGAGAGATTAAGATATCATTCAGAGAGTTGCGAAAGTTCCACTCGCGTTCGGGAGCGAAACGGGGATAACGATGCATGGTAGCGGCGTGGAAATTGTAGATCGGTGCAAGCCAAGACCATTTGAATTTCCAGAACAAGACTGTCAGGAGATCAGGGAAGGTCGAGAAGAATCCACCTAATAACATATTCCGGACAGTGGGCAAGGGGGGAGATTCGAGGTAAAGTATTAGGCCAATCAGGACACCAGCGATCAAAATGTCCAGGGCAATTTTCCACCAAGTATTTTTGAAAGCTGTCCGACTGTCGAATGATTCCACATACTCTCCATGGCGCAGGTAATCCATGGCGAAATGAGCCGCGATGGCAATAGGGATCAAGATCCAGGGATTGGGAATAAATTTTCCGAGAGCGGCGCCAGTGAGGGCGTGGGTAGCGAGAATCATAAATTATTTGAATAGCACGAATATTTTTTTAATGTTGATTTGAGTCAAATTGTTAAATTTTTTTATGCCAAGCGGAACATTGTTTGTGGTGGCTACGCCTATCGGCAATCTGGCTGATATCACTCTGCGGGCGCTCGAAACTCTCAAGAGTGTTGATTTGATTGTGGCCGAGGACAGCCGGGTGACTCAGAAGCTGCTGAATCATTATAACATAGCTAAGAAGGTTATTTCCTATCACCAACACAGCAAGCTTGTCAGAGTGGAGGGAATAGTCTCTGACCTTGAAGCGGGAAAAAATATAGCGCTGGTCACTGATGCAGGAACACCGGGCATCTCTGACCCGGGCAATTTTCTAGTGGCTAAGGCAGTAGAGAAAAATATCTCAGTCGTGCCTATTCCGGGATCGTCAGCCTTGGGGGCACTGGTGAGTGTGGCTGGAATAGATTTACAAAGGTTTTTGTTTTTGGGCTTTCCGCCTCACAAGAAGGGGAGAGAGACTTTTTTCAAGGAGGTGGCGGCAGCGGTCTATCCGGTAGTATATTACGAATCTCCTCATCGAGCACTCAAGAGTCTTGCTTCGCTGCAACAATTTGCTGGAAACAAAAAAGTCATTGTTGGTCGGGAGTTGACCAAGCAATTTGAAGAAACATTTCGTGGCTCAGCGGCAGAAGCCGAGCAATACTTTATTACCAATCCAGACAAGGTGCGAGGAGAATTCGCAATCATCGTCTATTGAAGTGAGAAGGACTTGATAGCTCCTTCCGAGGTGGCGAAATAAGCTAAGCCAGCCTGTTCATCGATGGAGAAGAATGGCGATCCCTTGAGTTGGTCAGCGATAAATTGTTTGACCAAAGAGCCATCCTTGGAAAATTGGACAATCCGGCCGTTGGTTTTATCTAGCACATAGATATTTTGCATTGATGCGTCAGTAGCAATATGACTTGGAACTAGTGGCACAGACAAAGCTTCTAGTGAAAAAGTTTGCTGTTGGCCACGAAAGAATTTTCGCACCAGTTCACCGTCGAGCAAATAGACATTTTCATCAATAGCCATGTCTTGGATGGTCGCGAGGGGGAGTGAGTCTTTGAGCCAGCTGGCCGCTTCACCAAAGCCACCTTCAGCTCGTGGGTAGCGGAATAGCTTATTGTCCGTGCTTGTCACTACGTATAGATATGTCAGATAGGTGGATAGACTGCGAATGCTGTCGCTCTTGGGCAATTCAATACGGTTCTCCTTGATTTCTTTCGAGACTGGGCTGAAAGAATATAGTTTGCCCTGATCAGTCAGGAGAAGCAGGAGATTCAGATCATTGAGCGGGGTGGCTGATTTGATTTGGCCGGCGTTGGCTGGGAGAGAAAAGTTTGTGGGTCCAACAGTCGGAGTCTTCAGCAATATTTGGTTACGGTTGGTAACCAAAATGTTGTCTCGCATCGCCACTACTGACGTGGGCGAGTCAGTGGCCAACACCTCTTGCGGATTGGTGATCCAATGAGCGTTTTTTTCGCTGAGCAGAGGATCGACAGGCAATGATTCTTCCCGAACTGGAGATTCAGGCACGGCTAACTTATCATTTTTTAATCTAAGATAGACCAGCGGAAAAACAAAGATCGCTAAAAGTGCTAGCAAGGCATACAGGCGTTGTGGGTAGCTGAGCGCTGAAAAGGCAGCTTTGATTCTAGAAAAATGGGGGGTGAGTTTAGCGATCCAGCGCGGGGTAGATCCAGTTTCCGTTGAAGCTGGTCGTTTCCGAAAGATATTTTTGGCTAGACTGGCGACTTTTTGCCAACCTAGGCGGAGTGCGCCTAAAATCAGATTGATTATGGAATGCAACTTGTTTGGGCTAGTATTTTTTGACTCAACTATCAGCGGTGCGTTTATCGCAGTCACCGTATTCGATGGGGCTGCTGGCAGGATTGATGCTGCTGATAGGCTTTCTTTTCTTAGCTCGCGTTCGGTCTTTCTTCGTTGGCGCCAGGCTACGAATGTGTTGCTCAAGTTTCGAAAGGAGCGCTTAAATGAAGCGCCAAGGCGGCGAGTTTGACCGCGAAACCGATAGCCAATTTCGGTGAGGCTTTCTGATAATGATGACCAAATACGTCCTGAGAGTTGTTCTGGGGCGGCATTTACATCGTCCCCCTGGACATAAATATGGCCTGTCTTTTCATCAGTGTAAGCCTCGGGAGTTTCAATTGGCTGAGATTGTGTCGGTGGTAAATTCTGAACGACCGGATTCCTGAATGCTTCCTCACTGAAAACGTTAGCCGTTCTTCTGGGGGTTTTTGCTGGTCGTTTAGCCGTTGTTTCAACCGAATCTGCCCCAGCAATGTCGATAATAATGGTGGCTGCCGAATCTAGTTCATTGATCAGCGCCGTTTTCAAAAACTGAACAAACTTTTCTGGGGGAAAGCGCAGAGCTGCTTTGCGCAGCTCACTCAAGGAGAAAATAGTAAACAAGCTGGAGGAGGTTACGATTATTTTATCGCCTAGCTCTAATTTGCCGCTGGATACGTTGGTGAAAGTTTTGAGGGGACTGGGCTCGGAGTCCTCCTCCTGAAAATCCTGACTAAGATCCAAAACTGACTGATTGCGAAGCAACAAGACCTTGGCAGAACCGCAGACGCTCAGGTGCAGAAAGTCGTCTGCTACCACGCAAAGTGCTCCATTGAGTTTTCCGATCCACTGCACATTCCCATTCTTGGTGATTTCGGCGAGGGCGAGGTTGACTCGGTGCAAGGCGGCATCAAAGCTCTCTCCAATTGAACGTCGATGATTGACGTAGTATTCCTTTTTAGCCTCGGCGGTAAGGAAATTGACAATGTAGGCTGAGTCATCACTAGTGTCAGCCATCTCGAAGAAGCCCACTATGGTTCCCAGGGGTCGCAGCATGGCGTTTTCTGGGTAGCATTCAAAGAGCTCAAGATAAGGCTTGAGGCGATGGTTGTTGGTGACCAAAACTGGAGAGATGTTCCATTCCAGCTCAATCGTCGGTCTATTTTTGTCGTTGTTTTTTGAGGGCATAACAGAAAAAATATCGAAGGCAGTTTTCGATTTTGGCCTGTCTGTATCATATACCAATTGACCCGCCAAAGCAATCAATTTGCCCGTAATCAGACCATAAATGGCTTGAGGAGAGGGTTTACTTTTTGCTGGGCGAATTGTATACTGACTGTAGGCAATGGGACCGCAGAAGCCCATCGCTCATTAACTAATTCGGTAACGCTTTGGCTCAAAACACTATGTCCGAAGTTCTCGAGTATCTGTTTGGTTCAAGGGTTAAGACTCGGCTGCTCCGATTCTTTTTGCTTAATCCAGAGGGAGAATTTTCAGTGAGCGAATTGGTCCTGAAAAACATTCTCAATCGGGCAGCTGTTCAACGCGAGTTGCGTGGCCTCAAAAAAATAAAGTTTGTGATTGAGCGTTCGCGGCAAAACAAAAAGTATTATTTACTCAATACCAAATTTCCGTTCTATCCAGAGTTACGCGGACTGATCGTGAAGTCCAATGTCTATCCGCAGTGCCGCAGCCTGGGGAAGCTGAAGGAAATTGGAGACGTGAAGCTGGCTCTTATCAGCGGGGTATTCTTGAACTATCCCAAGAGCAAGGTGGATATGATTATGGTGGTGGACAATTTGAATCGGACTAAGTTGAAAAATTTGATGACCAATCTGGAGGCCGAAATCGGCAAGGAAGTTCGTTTTGTGGTAGTGACTGGTGAGGAATTCAAATACCGCATGAATATGCTAGACCGTTTCCTGATGGATTTTCTGGAGAGTCCTTATGATGAAATTGTGAATCGGATCCCAACTCTGCGTAATTTTGTAGCCGGATTGCGTCGTTAAAAAATATCATGTCTCCTACAATTATTGTTTTAATTGGATTGGTAATGTTTTTTATCCTGGTGTTTATCGCCTGGGCGGTGTTGGACATGCGGAAACAGAGCGGGGGAGGAGATGAAAAAATTATGACCATGATGGAGCGACTTGGAATTTTGGCTGAACAGAACAAGGGCCTTTCTGAACAGAATCGCGATCTTCGGCAGATGGTGGACAGCAAACTATCAGAAACTCATCAAGCCACTAGGGATCAGATGACACACTCGGCCAAACAAATTGCCGAGGTTGTGGCGGGTCTTACAAAGCTGGAAGAAACCAACAAGCAGGTGGTGAATTTTTCTGCTCAGTTACAGAGTTTGCAGGATATTTTGAAAAATCCCAAACAGCGAGGAATTCTGGGCGAGTATTTTCTGGAGGAGACACTTAAAAATGTTTTGCCGCCCAATTCCTATCAGATGCAATACGCCTTTCTCAATGGCGACATTGTGGATGCAGTGGTGTTTGTGAAAGAAAAAATTATTCCAGTTGACTCCAAGTTCTCTCTGGAAAACTATGAGCGCATTCTCAATGCTACCGATGCCGAGGAGCGCGGTCAGCTAGAAAAGGCCTTCAAGCAGGACCTCAAAAATCGTATTGATGAAACTTCAAAATATATCAAGCCGGAAGAGGGAACCATGGATTTTGCCTTCATGTTTATCCCCTCAGAGGCTATTTACTATGATTTGTTGGTCAACAAGGTTGGTGCGGTGCAGGTCAATACTAAAGACCTGATTGAGTATGCCTTCAAGGACAAAAAAGTGATTATCGTTTCCCCGACTTCCTTTCTAGCTTATCTGCAGACAGTACTGCAGGGTTTGCGGGCATTGCAAATTGAGGAGGGTGCCAAGCAAATTCGTATCAATGTAGAAAAATTAGGCCGACATATCAAGTCCTTCGACGAGCTTTTCATGAAAAAATTGAGCAATAGCATTGGCACGCTGGTCAGTCAATATAACACTGCCTACAAGGAGTTTGGAAAAGTCGATAAGGATATCGCCAAGATTACGGAGGGGGAACGGAGTGTCGAACCGGATCTCCTGGACAAACCTAAAGGTGAAGAGTCCTAGCGGAGAATCAATTCATGCTAACGGTTCAGTCAGAAGGCACTATTCCGGACACCCAAATAAAACCTAACCGGTCCACCGGGGGATATGGTTTTTTTCAGAATTCTTTGGTTCACTGGATGCTGATTGCTGCCTGTTTCCTCAATGTTGGAACATGGTTGGCAATGGCCTTCTTCGTTCGCCCCGTTGACTATCCCATCATTCTTCATTACAATGTATATTTCGGTGTAGACATCATGGGTGACTGGTGGCAGGCCTATTCTCTGCCAGGCGTAGCTCTAGTGTTTCTGTTGATTAATCTCAGTATGGCCTATACTTTTTATGCTCGCAAAGAGCGCATTGCTGCCTACCTTTTTCTGATCGCTGCCTTTTTTGTGCAACTGGGTATAACCATCGCGAGCGCGACTATTATCCGTATCAATTACTAATGTGACTGAAGTTTTCACTTTTCCTAACCCCAGGACAGCTGATCGCCGCGAGCATCGAGTGCAGCGTATCCTGGAAATGATCCCAGGAATTTTGACCTGGACTACTCTAATCGGAATGTTCGCATTCTCTTTCTTGCTGCCAGTGTGGGTAGCGGTTTTCATAATCTTGTTCGATGTTTATTGGATTTATCGCACAGTTTTCATTACTACCTATTCGGTGGCGGCTTATCGCAAATTTCAAGAAGGAAAAAGTATTGATTGGTGGGGAAGATGCCAAAATATTAGTGAGCCCGAAGTCTATGCCGTAGAGTTAAAGAACCGAGTCGAATCTATGCAAACGGCTTTAAAGGAAGAGTCATTTTTTTCGGATAAAAGGAAAACACGTCGAGAAATAAAACGACTAAAAACACATCTGCAGGAGGTGGAGGACATTCAAAAAGCGGGGAATGAGGTTTGGGATTGGCGGACGATTGTTCATGTGGTCATGCTTCCGACAGCCAACGAGCCAGCGGAAGTTATTGAGCCGGCCATTCAGGCTGTGGCGGATAGCAATTTCCCTAATTCCCAGACGATTATTCTCCTAGCTACGGAAGAGCGGGAGCCTGAGGAACAACGACTAGCCAAGGTAAATCATCTGAAGAGCAAGTTTGCTGGTGTTTTTCGGGATTTTATCGTGACCACTCATATTGTGAAAGATGACGAAATGAAGTGCAAGGCTTCAAATGCTACCTTTGCTTGCCGACAACTGATGCCCTATCTGGATGAGCGTCAAATCGATTATAAACGCGTACTCCTCTCTAACTTTGACTGCGATAGCGTGTGCCATCCTCAATATTTTGCGGCGCTTACCTATGCTTTTATTATTGATCCCAAGAGATTGCAAAGAGCCTACCAACCGTTGCCGATGTATCACAATAATTTGTGGGATACAAATGCCTTTGTGCGGGTGATTGTAACTAGTTCTTCCTTTTGGCACATGTATCAAAGTACCCGCAAGGGAATGGTGACTTTTTCTTCGCACAGCGAGTCTTTTGATACTTTGGCCAAGGTAGGCTTCTGGCCGGTGAATATCATTAACGAAGACTCGATCATTTATTGGAAAGGATTTTCTTATTTTCACGGAGATTACCAGGTCAAGCCAGTGTATCTGCCGATTTCGCTGGATGCTGTGCTGGCACCTACCTATTGGAAAACGATCAAAAATCAGTACAAGCAAAAGAGGCGTTGGGCTTATGGAATAGAGCATCTGCCTACGGTCATGAGAGCTATCATTCCTGACAAAAAGATAAAACTATCAACCAAGCTCAACATCGCGTTTGAAATGATAGAGGGTCATCATTCTTGGGCGACTGCTCCCTATATGCTTGCTTTCTTGGGTTGGTTGCCGCTTTTCTTCGGTGGTCAGGCCTTCAACACCAGTGTCTTGGCGCACAATTTACCTTTTATCACCCGGTATCTGATGACTCTAGCGATGTTCGGAATGATCGTTTCAATGTCTTTGAGTTTTATTCTGCTTCCTCCGCGTCCAGCCAAATATTCAAAGAAAAGATATATCTACATGTTCTTGCAGTGGTTTTTGATTCCGATTATCGCGCCGACTTTGGGTGCGATGCCGGCTATCGATTCGCAAACTCGTTTGATGTTGGGGAAATACTTCGGAGAATTCTGGGTAACGGAAAAAATGAAAAAATAAACTCGCGAATACAGCACTCCTTCGCACCCATGTATGTGGCACGCTTTATATCTTCAGCCGTTTGTTGTCGCTTTCGTCAGTGCAGTCCTGTTTGGATCAGTCGCTTTGTGGTGTGCGGGTCTAATTAAAAAGCAGTCTGCTCGTCTGGGCGAACGACATTTGCACTCAGGAAGGGTGATCCGTTTGGGGGGCCTGGCCATTGCAGGTGCCTTTTTGTTGACGATACTGCTGGACTCACATCTATTCATTTCTCACTCGCTGGTGGGGGTGCTCTGGGGCGTGGTGGCAATTTTGGGTTTCGGGCTATGGGATGATTGGCGGGAGCTAAACTGGCAGACCCAATTAACATTTCAACTTGGCCTAGCTGGACTATTGGTTTGGTGGGGAATTCGTGTTGAATATGTGGCCAATCCTTGGGGGGGATTGTGGCTCTTGCAAAGCGGTCTGAGTTTCTGGATTGGTGCGGTGGTGGCGGTGTGCTGGATAGTGATTCTGATTAACGTGATGAACTGGATTGACGGTGTGGACGGTTTAAGTGGAAGCGTGACCCTAATTACTTCGGCTACTATTTTTTTTCTCGCACTTAAGACAGAGGTGAATCAGCCACCACTGGCTATTCTGGCGGCTGGTTTTGCCGGAGCAGTGTTGGGATTTCTGGTGTTTAACTTTAGCCCAGCGCGACTTCTAGCGGGTACGGCCGGGTCGATGCTTATGGGTTTTGTGCTGGCGGCCCTGTCTATTTTTGCGGGTGCTAAAGTGGCGACTGCACTCCTAGTGCTAACTATCCCAGTGGTCGACTTTCTCTGGGTTATTGGCGAGCGCTGGCGGGCGGGGAAGTCTATCTTTGTTTCGGACAGTCGGCATCTGCATCACAAGCTTCTAGCGCGCGGATGGTCGCATCAAAAGATTACTCTGACCTATTTGTTCATCACGACAACCCTAGCTTTAGTGGCTCTCAATACGCGGGCTGCGGGCAAGATATCGGTGGGCATCACTGTGGCGGTGGTGACGATCTCGCTGCTGATTTGGTTTAGTGGGGAGGCAAAGGCAAAGGCCAATAGTTAGTTTCAGATATAAGCAAAACCCCCGAGTTATCGGGGGTTTTGCGCTATCTAAAAAGTGTAGACTTCTCAGTAAGGAACCAGCAATTTTTATTTCTCATTAGCTTGCTCAGACTTACGACAGTGAGGGAACCAGTACAGCATATTTGTGCAGGTTCTTGAGTTGCCGCTCGTTGAGAGTTTTCGACCGTTCAATTGCTTGGCGAACCAAGTCCTTTGAAAATTCGATGGAGGTTCCGACGTGTACGCGACCTTTGAAACCAACATGCTTGCGAAGGTAATCCTCGATATAAATCTTGTGTTCAGCGGTTAGGCTGGAGTCAGGATTTTTTTCCAGGTAGTTCGCGAGCGCTCGGCGAGCTAGATGGGTTGTTCCGTCACCTCTTCCTGCAGATTCGATGAGGGATCCCTCTGTCTCTTGGCTGGTCGCAGTTGACACAACTTGCGCTTTGGCTGGAGCCTTCTTGCTCTCATCAACCTGAGCGGTCTTGTTGTCTGACTTAACCTCGACATTCTCCTGTTTGTCGGCTGACTTTTCATCAACCTTGGCTATCTCATCGAGAGATGGCTGGGTGCGCTTGGAGTAGGAATAGATTCCTCCGGCAATTGCAACCACGATCAGGAGACTTACGATTATTCGGAAATTCTCCTGGAGCCATCCTTTTAATCCTTCAGGATTAGTG
>SCTJ01000211.1 GCA_004297805.1 Patescibacteria group bacterium
CGTATTACCTGGTTTGAAAGAGATATCTCCCGTCCCGATTGCACCGAGAGTCAACGTCTGCATATTGGTAGTACCGAGGACACCTGCACCGGTAAGATAGGTTCCGTTGGCACCTGAATTGGCGGAAATGGATGCCGTTGGCGTGCCAGCACCAATGTTGTTGGTGAAAGCAAACTTCGCACTCGCTGTACTGACTCCGCCGAGGAGGAGATCATCCGTGATATTATTTGGTGAGACAGCTCCATTAAATCGCTGTAAGTACCCTGAAACACCACTTGCTGGTGCATATAAGCCACCATTCACTTCCAATTTACCAGTTATATATAAATCATTAGCTGAACTCAAACCAAAGGCAGTTGTGCCTGTGCCAATTCTGTTATACCCAACTGTTGCCACGGCCCCATTGGTCTGGAACGTCCCGTTATTGCCGATAACAAACTTGGTGGCACCACTCTTTGAGGCTGTGAACAAGTCCCCGACACCGGTGTTATCAACCACAAGTGCGCTGTAGCCTGTTGAACCGGAAACTGAGGCCGTTGACTGCTGATTTGATGAGCTCAATTTGAACTTCGCTGAAGTTGAAGCATTACTGCCAAACAGGAAGTCGGCTGTGTCATTCACCAGTGAGAAGGCTCCCTGTGAAAGTCGCAAATAACTTGTACTTCCTGCACAGCCAACAACATTGCTTGCTGTTGTCAGGGCTGCACAGTTGGCGTAAGTTGCTGCATTCAAACTCACCACACCATTACCTGCTAAGTACAAGGCTGTTGTCCCGTTTGGTGCCAGAGCAATATCTCCCGTACTCGCACTGCCAAGAGTCAATGTCTGTCGATTCGTGGTCCCAAGTGTGCCTGCTCCACTGAGGAAGGCTGCATTGTTGCCATTGTTGGCTGAGATAGAAGCTGTTGGAACGCCAGCTCCAATATTGTTGATAAAGGCAAACTTCGCTGAGCCCGTTGAAGTGCCACCCAAAAGCAGATCATCTGTGATGTTTAATGGTGCTACCACACCACTGGCTCTTTGCCAGAAATTAATACTTGAGGTCGAGACCCAGGTTGGTGCACCTCCACCGTTTGATGTCAGCACTTGCCCTGCTCCGCCAGCGGCAGTTTGGGAAACAACCCCTGTTGCTCCTGTATAAAGAACTCCTCCGTCTGTGGTCAGATTGTTGATTTGAACGTTGCCGTTATTCAGGATTGTAAACTTGCTCGCTCCACTCTTGGAAGCGGTAAACAAGTCTCCTGCTCCTGTCTGGTCAACCACACTTGCTGCAAACGATGTTGACCCAGCAACTGAAGCTACAGGAGAAGTGCCAAGTGCGCTCAATTTAAACTTCGCTGCACTTGAAGCAATATTACCAAACAGGAAGTCAGCCGTGTCGTTGACGAGTG
>SCTJ01000076.1 GCA_004297805.1 Patescibacteria group bacterium
CCCAGGTTGCTTCGCGAGGTTCGCGTACGACAGGCAACGGGGATGACGAACTCTTGTGGTTTGGGGCAGAGATCGGATCAAACAAACTCCAATCTTCCGGGAGTTATTCGGTGACAGTGACCATAACTGCGTTGACGCTCTAAACCCAATTGATTTTTGAGGAAATTGCGAGTGACTATCGATTGTGGACGGCCAGAGCTAGTGACAGGTTCTCTAAAATATGCTATAATTGAAGCACAGACCCATAACTAGGCCAAAAAAGTTGTGTTCTAGGTCGATCACAATGCTTTTGTGCAGTCGATTACTGTACTATCAAATAAGCAAAAAAGTCTATAATTAATCAAAAATAAAAATAAAAATAAACTATGAAAAAAGTGTTATCAGTTTTACTCATTGTGGCGGCAGTGGCAGCTTTCGGTGGGGTAGGAATCAAAACGGTGGTGGCAGCAACGGATAACGATCCGATTACTGTGAATCTTAATGTCAACGCAACCATTGCTATCAATTGTAGTGAGCCGATCACTATGGGTGCGATTACCGGTACCGGCAAGTCGGATCTGACGACCAACTCGACAACTTGTAATGTGAAGACTAATAATAACGCCGGATATAAACTGGAATGGACGGCTTCAACCGCAGCCATGACCAGCGGCGGAGATACGATCGGGGCTTATACTCCGGGAACCTCTAACATTCCAGAAACTTGGTCAGTGGGGGCCGCTGCTGCTGAGTGGGGTGCACGCCTGAGTTCAACTAGCACTACTGCGGAGGCGGAGTGGGGGACGGACGACCAGTCTGGGGTCGACTACGGAACTACTTCGAAATGGCTGAATGTGGCGACTTCGGCTCGTCAGATTGCTGATCGAGTTGGCACCAAGACCTCTGCGGGTGGGGATGATGAAGTGGTCAATTTTGGTGCCGAAGTTGGGTCTAGTATTTTTCAAGCTACGGGGACCTATACAGTCGATGTAACTTTTACAGCGACAACCCTCTAATCGGGGAGATTGTCTATTGATAGGGCGGGGGAATGATTCTCCGCTCGCTTCAGTAAATAATCAATTGTTTTAACTAAGTATTATGCGAAATTCCAGGGTGCTCTTGTTTTTGGTAGCAGTGTCTTTGTTCATGGGTGCTTCTTTGCAAGCACAGGCGGCGCGGATCGAAAAACTCAAGGATCTCAAAAACTTTAACGATTTTGCAGTGGGTCCGACTCAATTTGAGATTGAAGCTAACCCGGGCGACACCATTGTTAAAGAAATTCAGGTGGATGACCGCAAGGGGGAAAGGCAGACCTATCAAACTTCGGTCGAGGATTTTGAAGGTTCAATGACTGATCCAACTCAGACGGCCATCTTGCAAGGTGACAAGTCTGGCAAATACAGTGCCAAAGACTGGTTTTCGGTGGAGCTCAAAGAATTTTCCCTAGAACACGGAGATCGCCAGTTTTTTAATGTAATGATCAAGGTTCCTAAAGATGCTGATCCTGGGGACCATTACGCCAGCGTCTTGGTAACGGCTGTGCCGCAAGATGACCCAACCCAGTTGGCTAATGGGCAAAATGTCAGGATTATTTCACGAGTAGGTTCGTTATTTTTTATTCGCGTGAAGGGACCAGCCAGTGAAGTAGGAAAACTAGAATCGTTTGGGGTTAGTAAATTCTGGAATTGGCGATTGCCAGGCGAGAGGGATGCCAAGACTGGAAATTTTGCGACACCCATAAATTTCCAAAGCGTTTTCTCCAATACTGGTACAGTACGTTTGCGTCCCGAGGGAAAAATCGAAATCTTCAATCAGTTTGGAAAGCTAATCGACACGTTGCCAGTGGAGGCCTATAACGTACTGCGAGATTCACTGCGTGGCATAGACTATCAATGGACCCCGAGCGGTTTGTTTATGGGTAAATATACGGCAGTGTTAACTTTAAATCGAGGCTATGGCGATCAAGTGGATGTTCGTTCGGTGCAATTTAGAATTATTCCACTCAAAGAAATCATCATAGTTATTATTGTTCTCATTATAATCTTCGTTTTCTACCGCTTTTTTCTCAAAAACATCAAAATTGAGGTTAAGCGAAAAGGGTAAAATGTCCACGACTTGTTAAAATTGGACTCTATTCGCAGCGCTGGTTTGAAAATGCAAATTATTTAAGCTGTCGGTCAGGTCTAGCTTAATGTTTTTTCAATTAGTGTTATAATTAATAACATGAAGCGACTCAGTGCTTTCCTGTTTGTGTTTTGCCTGATCTTATTGGGGTTTGGTTACCCGCGTTTTCAACTTGAGAAGAAAGTCGGACGAGTTTTGGCGGATGTGACAGTGAACATGCGGGTGTGGGGACCGCTAATAACCATTTCTAACGTTTCCACATCCAACATCGTCGCTGACGGAGCTGATGTGGGGTGGGACACGGAAATATCTACGCCATGCACGTTGAGCTATGGTACCACGGTAGCTTGTACGGATGGCTCAGCGAATGCCGGGACCGACACGTCTTTTTTGGTAGGCCTGAGCGGACTAAATTCCAACACTCATTATTTTTTCAAAATCCATTGTGAAACGGCAGATCGCTATGGAAATGCAGCTGGAACCTTTGATACGCTAGCTCTGCCTCAGGTCATTGAGCCGGTGGCTGTGCCAGTAGGTGGGATCTATCCTGCGGCCCAATCTGTTTCTCTTTCCTCGGCTACCGGTGGCGCGACAATCTATTACACTACCAATGGATCTGTTCCAACAACGAGCTCGACTCAATATATTGGACCGATTGGCATCCCGACCAGCACTACTCTCAGGGCTATTGCAGTCAGGGTTGGAATGGCGGACAGCTCTGTCATGACCGAAACCTATACGATCAACCTGCCAGGCCAAGTAGCGACGCCAAGCATTTCGCCGGCGGCCGGAACATATTCAAGTGCACAGTCCGTCACTCTTTCTACTATAACTGCAGGGGCAACAATTTATTATACCCTCGACGGATCACTGCCCACTATCGGTTCAACGGTCTATGTCGCGCCCATTGCTGTGGCCAGTACCACAACCCTCAGAGCTTTTGCAATCAGGGCGGGCTTGACGGATAGCGGCGTGCTCACAGCGGTCTTTACTATTCAGCCCAAAGAGGAGGATGATAATAACGATCAGGGCGGACACAAAAAAAGCAAATCTGCATCTCCGGTCACTCCGGTGCGGACAATTTCCAATGGTCCCGAAGGTTCAGTAAGTCCACCAAGTGGTGGTGGTCAAGCTGCGGGCCCGTCAAAACGTATCGAGTCTCCAGTTAAAGAGGGCCCAACGCTTGGGCAGACCATATTGATGAAATTAGCAAATTCGGCCGTCCTTACGTTCACATTATCGATCCTATTACTGATAATTGCCATGGTGTTACTCCTCGTCAGGATTTCTATTCTGGGTCAGCTGTCACACGCACCTGGCATGGATGAAAATCTATATCGCTGGGACGGCATAGCCAACAAGCTGCTCTGGCTGGATATCATCTTCGGTTTTGCGTTAAGCATTTTGTCCTCCGTGGCGATGATGTTCATGCTGTTTACTCTGGTAGTATCTTTGACCTTCGTCATGCTGGAGGGTGTTCGGCGCTATATCAACTGGCGTTCAAAATAATTTAGCTGGATTCAAAGCGGCGCCTCACATGACCTATCCGGAGAGTGATTTTTGAGTAAGGTTAAATCTTATTCAAGGGCATAGATTCACTGTGGATAAGTCACCAGGCCACCATTGGAGCATCGAGAAACTTGTTGTATAATAAACTCATAAATCAATACCAACACCGCTTGGTTTTTTGAAGCAGAGGGGGCTTCAGATCGAATGA
>SCTJ01000077.1 GCA_004297805.1 Patescibacteria group bacterium
CATCGGTTGTGTTCAATAAGTATGAGATTGACCCAACCGAGGCCCAGCGCGAACCATACTCCCAAGAGAGTGTTCCGTCGGTGGTAGCTTTCAGGACATAGCCATTCTCATCCGGATAGTCGATCGGCAAAGTATAGGTGATGTCACTGCCCTGATCACCGCCCTGGAAAATAGTGTAAAATATCGAGGTCGTTAAATCATTTTCGAGGATCCCAAAAGATCCATTGACCGATAGTTTCTGTCCCGGAGTGCCCGTCCCGATTCCAACATTGCCCAGGCTCGTGTCCACATATAACTGATCGGTATTCACCGCGAAGTCTCCAGTTGTGGAAAGATTAATGTTCAAATTGCTGCCGGCATTCGGCGTCAGCGTCAACGCACCACTAACGCTCCGGATATCGCCCGAAGCATTGCCGCCATAAACGCTAAGATAATCGGCATTAGAATCGCCCACCAACATTGGCCCAGTCGCTGAAACAGTTCCATCTTCTTTGACAGAAAATTTGTTGTTGCCACCCACCGACAGACCCAGCAAATATGAACCGCCAGCTGCGGAGGCTGGATTGATATAGACACTGGCATCTGGAATGGTTGTACCCGTCGGTGCTCCAGTCAATCTGATGATTCCATCCCCATTAACGTTATTGGCGTTATAAGCCTGGGGTACGGCTCCGATCCTTTTGCGCGGATCAAAAGTTTCCCAGGTGGTAGTACCGGAGTTATAGATTTCGACTTCCAAATAATAAGAGTCCGTGTCGAAATCCAAATCGAGCGTATTGCCAGTACCTGATCCCAGCAGTACCGAGAAGATTCCGCCCGTTACCGCAACGGGGTTACTATTGGCCGTGGTGTGAGTACCGGTCCAGAGCAAATTTCCGACAGTGAGTGCGTCATAAATATAGAAACGCATGTCATAGTTTCCATTTGGGATAGCGACATTAGCGGTATCGGTCAATTTGCCTTGATAGTTGATTTGCTTGTTAATCGCGGCACCAGTCATCTGGGGCAACATCAAGAATAGACTGATCGTGATTATCAGGCTAAAAAATATTTTTGTGATGTTTTGTGTTTGTCTTTGGGACATATCCCCAACTTTTGATTATTTTCCTTCCTCACTGCTAGCGTGAGACACGCCAAGTATCCTTTCTGAACTCACTTTCTCCACACTATTATTCAAACCGCTCACAACTTCTTGGTTATTGCCTCCCGTTTTCCAGAAATTGGCCCAGATGTAATAGAAAACCAGAATGATAATGGCTGCATTAGCTGAGAATAGCGCTGCATAGAGAGCCTTGCGCGAACCGTGCTTGATTGTCGTTTTCACATCAAAATGATCCCCGATAATCATATTGGGACGCATGAGCAACAAATAATCGTTTAACCAGGCCACGGTGGTATACCATTTGCCGGCTATTTTCTCAGCTTTGATTTTTCCCTGACGGGCAAGCAAGCTTAGATACTCCTGGTCATAGGAGCAAAGTTTGCTTGCGTCGTTCATGGATATATATCTTTTGCCCATTTCCCCTATCAAATGGTTAAAACCAACAAAAAAGGGCGATATCGGCCCAATATCGGCCGAACATCACCCAGAAGTCGTGCTAAAGTAGTCTCAAACTTGTGCTAAATCTGTTTCACTACACATCCATTTTACCACGTTTTGAGGCACTTGTAAACCCCTTATGGCTAAATGTGGCTTATAAAAGCCAATTTCATGTACAAATCAGTTTAAGGTGTCCGTTCTAAAAAAACTAGCCCGATAAAAAACCGCTTTCTTTAGCACTTTACCCGATATTGGCCCATATCAAAGAAAATGACGACCCCCGTGGGTCGCCTAACTTCCTGAATATTATGCCTTTTCTAAGCCATTAATATCACTTTCCAACCATAATTACGATCTCACTCGACTTTTCCTCGGTCGTAACGGCTGCTTTGACGGTGACTGTTGGGTATTTCGGACGCAAAACTGCCAACAAAGACTCGGCTTCCTTTT
The DNA here is from genome assembly GCA_004297805.1 of Patescibacteria group bacterium. GTDB lineage: Bacteria > Patescibacteriota > Minisyncoccia > Moranbacterales > SCTJ01 > SCTJ01. The sequence goes on from SCTJ01000077.1 coordinate 1,991, forward strand.
GTTTCTCGGACAGATAATAGACCGTTAGACCCTGGTAACCACTCGCCTGGGCATTATCCGCCTTCGCCTTGGCATAGCCCCCCGCCACAACCAAATCCTTAACCTTGCCAGCTGCTCCGACCACCCCGCTACCATTCAAAACCAAGACTGAAAGGTTTTTTGGCTCAACCAAAGAATTTTTCGGCTGCTCAGACTCCGCTTTTGAGACAACCGATTGTTCAACGACCTGGGGAGCTTCTTGAGAAGCATCTGATTCAGAATTGATCGAATCAATTGAAACCCTAACCGGTCCGTTTGCAGCCAAGCGCCAATTTTGCCATCCGCGGTATCCCAAATAAACCACCATTGCTGCTAGCAATCCCAGCATAGTAAAGAAAAAGATCCGCTCAATGGTCAACATGACTAACTCCCGACGAGAACGACCATGCGTTTCCCCGGGGATAGGCTCCTCCACAACCTCATTGCCATCCAAAGGCGCAACTTGAAAACTATTGGCCTCCTCGGCACCTATTTCTGATTCTTCGCTAGCCGCTGCTAAAGTGGTCTCTGGTGTCTCTAATTCAGGCATAATATTTTTGTTCTTTATTATTATACACCCGAATTTTTAGGTGGGCTATTTTTTGAGTAGACTTTTGACCCGCTGGACGATCCGATAGAGTAGATAGCGCTTAGATTCGATAATGATGTCAAAACTGCCCGGAAAGACCACGGGCTTGGTATTAGCTGAAAATCCGGTTTTAAATTTTGTAATCCCCGCCCATCTGTCCAGGTTCATACTTGATTCACGTTTTACTTTCTCGGGATCATCAGGGATGGCAGCGACCCCTCCGAAATCATACCGTTCATATTCCGCGACTTTAGCATCCTGAATAGCTCGCCATTGCAATAAATACGGCGCCATCACATTGCGATATTGATCATCTGAAGCGCCATGCAGATAGGTAGCCGTTTTTCCGTAAAATAACATCAAATTGGCTGCTACAACTTGGCCCTGATATTCGGCGACATACAATTTTAGCATCCCTTTCGGTAGCATTTCCCACATCTTCCGATAATATTTCGCTGAGTGAGAAACAATCCCCTGTCTCTTGGACGTTATACCCACTAAACGGATAAACTCATCTAAATAATCCATGGATGTTTTGTCACTTGGTTTTTGGTCTTGGTTAGCAATCGTTATGATAGAAATTCCGTGTCTTTGCGCCAGCCTCAAATTATAGCGGGTTTTGGGTTTCATCTCTGAGAGCAGTTGCTCCTCCGATTTAGCAATATCCACCACTAGAATCTCTTGGGGCTGCATATCATGGGGCGCCTTCACTATTTTGTGTTTTGCGCTTTTTTTTATTTGCCGCAGGGTTTCATTATTGGCTGGTTCAATCCGAATCCAGCCGATTTTTTCTTTTTTAGACAAATCTAGAAGTTCTGTTAGATAATTTTTTAATTTCGCATTGTCATTTTCAATTTTGACCCGCCTGCAACGATGTTGCGACTTCGGGCAGGGATTTTCATTTTGCGTTTCCACGATTGGTCCTCGCGGAACATAAAAATACTTTCCCACTAGGGGCAACTGGTGTTCTACAATGCTAGCGTGAAAATCGTGGTGCGCTAAAGAGAACGTTCTCCGCCCATAAGCCTCTTGAAATTTTCGCCACGCTTCCGATTGTAAAAACCCCCCGTCTGGAGAGTTACTCTGAACAAACTGTTCGGAATTATTCAACATCCGTTCGTATTTAATTAGTATTTGCAGAGAATTCTATTTTTTCCCAAGACTCCTTAGGGCGGCTTTAACCCGCTCGCCCACATCAGTAACGGATACCGGCACCTGTTTCAGTGCTTCACGGGCTTCCCCCACCGAATAACCCATGGCCGCCAAAGCCTCGATAGCATCGTTGTCTGCCAAGGCTTCACTGCGCTCGTGCGCCGGCAGGTCAGCCACCTTGTTTTGCAATTCCAAGATCACGCGCTCGGCTGTCTTTTTGCCTACCCCCGAGACGCGCGTCAAAACCGAAGGATCGTCATTGAGAATGGCCGTGCGAATTGTTTTTGGATCGGCAATAGCCAGGATTCCCATGCCCGCCTTGGGCCCGATGCCCGAAACTGAAATCAACAGTTCAAACATTTCCAATTCTTCCAGTGACAAAAAGCCATAGAGCGCTAGGGTATCCTCGCGCACATAGGTATGCGTGTAAATTTCCACGGATCCCAAGCCCGCCAGTTTGCCAAAAGCATATTGGGTCACGAAGACCTTATAGCCAACTCCACCCACGTTTACCACTGCATAGGAGTCACGCAAATATTCAACTGTTCCAGTAAGTTTGCCGATCATATTTGCAGAACACTAAAAAGATTCGCTGCCGCTGGCACTAGCCTTGTTGCCATTTTTATCTTCAACCTCCACCCTGACCGAGATGGGCGCTGACCGCTCATCTTCGGGCACCGTATAAGAGGTCGAGCTAGTCGAAGCCACCTTCTTGCCATTCACAAATATCTCCACCGATTTAACCCCATAGGACGCGTTAACTTTGGCTGAAACAGAGATTTTGAAAGCTGCCGCATCAGCCACCGAAACGCTCAGCGACACACTTGGTAGGAATTTAGAGAAATCGTCTTTTTTGCATTCTTTCTCCGGTGGCGCACCCACCACAAAGTCTTTGCCCTTTTCTTTCTTATACCAATCTTTCACGCCCTTCTCCCAATTTTTGAACTGGGGATCGCTCTCTGGTTTCTCCGGTGCTTCTCCCCGTGGATCGTCTTTTTTCACAAACCACAGAATAGTGTGCACATTGCCAAAATCTTTTTTGTCTCGTTCCTTTTCGGGACAATACTCGTTAGCCAAACAATACTCGTTATCCTCTTTAGGAATTTCACAAACTTTGACGTCTTTGGCGATATCCAATTTCCCTTCGAGTACCGGCTTGTTCAGGTCCTTTTCCTCTTCATATTTTGGAAAGTGTTCCACTGCCGTATTGGCTAGTGCCTGATCCATATAGGCGCGCCAAATGGGTGCAGCCACGTTCACCCCATCTGCCCCCACTCGCATCGCCGAGTTGTTATTGTTGCCTGCCCACACACCCGTTACCAGAGAGGGAGTAAAGCCTACTGTCCAACCATCGCGGAATTCATTGGTAGTTCCAGTCTTGGCCGCCATCGGACGATTGTCTGAACGCAGCGGACTATTGGCACCAAACACTGGCGCACGATAATCATTGGTTGAAAGAATGTGATCAACCATAGCGATATATTTTTCTTCCACCACTCTTTCACCAGCATCCGAGACATATTCCTCCAAAATCGTCCCCTTTGAATCTTCCACTTTCATGATCGCTACCTTCTTGTGTGCAATCCCTCCGGTGGCAAATGTTCCAAAAGCATTTACATGATCCAGGAGTTGGACTTCACCACCACCCAACACCAACGACAACCCATAGTCATCCGGCTTGTTCAGTCCATTCACAATCCCCATGCGCTTGGCAGTGGTGATTGAATCTTTGACCCCGGCCAAATAAAGCGTTTTAACCGCTGGAACATTAAGCGACTGTGCCAGCGCTTCTTTCATTTTGACTGGCCCGCGGAATTTTCCATCATAATCCTGCGGTTTGTAATCTTTTCCGGAATCAGTGGAGAAGTTGGTTTCCACATCATAGAGCAGTGTTTCCGGGGTATAGCCTTTTTGAAAGGCTGTCAGATAGACATAGGGCTTGAAAGACGACCCCGGTTGCCGCGGACGAATAGTCACGTTCACCTGTCCATCAATTGATTTATCGAAATAGTCGCGCGACCCGACCATGGCCAGAATCTGTCCGGTCTTGGGATCCATGGACACTAGGGCGGCGTTGGAAGCATTCCAGTTCTTCTTGTTCTTCTCGCCCTGATCCTGAACGGCCTTCTCCGCAAACTGTTGCTTGTCCCAATCGAGAGTAGTGTAGACCTTGAGACCTCCCTGCTCCACCGCCTGCTGGCCATATTTGGATTCCAAATATTCCTTAATATACATAACAAAATGAGGAGCATCGATCTTCTCACGAAATGGTTGGATTTTACTAAGGACGTCGACTTGCTTGGCTTCCTCTGCCTGCTGCTCGGTGATGTATCCAGCCTTGGCCATCCGATCGAGCGCCACTTCCTGACGAATTTTCAGTTCATCTGTGTGCGAACCAAAGGGTGACAGATAAGATGGAGCCTGTGGTAACGCGGCTAGCAAGGCTGCCTCATCGAGCGTCAGCTCTTTGGCCGATTTTCCAAAAAAGGTCCTGGCCCCAGCTTCGACACCATAGGAGTTGGCGCCGTAGGGAATCTCGTTCAAGTACATTTCCAAGATTTCGTCCTTGGAAAATTTCAACTCGATTTCAATGGCCAAAATCAATTCCTTGATTTTACGCACCAAGCTCCGCTCTGAAGTGAGTAATGAATTCTTTACGAACTGCTGAGTAATGGTCGACCCTCCCTGAGCCGCTTTTTGGTGCAAGACATCTTTAAGCGCTGCGCGAATGACCGAAGTCAGCTGCACGCCATGATGCGAATAGAAATTCTGATCTTCCAGAGCGATAGTGGCGTAGCGCACCGTTTCGGCCATGTCAGCAAAAGGAACGATGGTCCTCTTTTCTTCGCCATGCACTTCGTAGAGAATATGGTTTCCGGTGCGATCAAAAATCTTGGTCGATTCAATCACAAACCGCTGGTTGACCTTGCCGGGACTCGGCAGATCTTTGGCAAAATAGGCGAATACGCCCAACACAGCCAGCACGCCAGCAATCAAGCAGCCCAGAGCCACCTTTCCTAATATGCGAAGCCACCGTTTCCAGTCATTCTGGACAACATTTGGCTTGTTAGAGCGAACGAATGATTTGAATCGATTCAACATAGAACGTATTGGCTATTCTACTCTAGTTGCGACTCTTTTTCAAGGCATCCAAAATGGCTGCTTTTTAAGCGCTGAGCGCATAATTACCCTTAATTCGCTCCCATATTTCCAAGGCATAGAAGTCTGGAGTGCGGATATCGCTGGTTTTAATCAGACCAATCTTGGCTAGTTCGATTAGTGTATTCAGATTCACTCCTCCCACGAAGGCATATTTTTCTAATCCGGCCGCTTTGAGCTTTTCCAGGAGTAGGGCCTGCTCAAGATATACCGTGTCCTTACTTTTGGTTAAAACTGAAGAAGTCGAAGTAAAGTCAGCCCCGTCCGTAAAAAGTCGCCTGGCTCGATTGATAGCCAGCTTAAGTTTCTTATTTGCTTCCGTCATAAAACTGTCCGGCGAGACTTTCCCTTGCCTTTTTCGTTCCTGGACAGCTTGAATAGCGCTGGCATAAAATGCTTTGATGCAATCAATATAAGTTCCCCCACTCATGCGCCGCATCATAGCTCGTATGTAGTGTGGATGTGGGACGGTTCTGAACCCGAAAGCACCTGAGGAGATAAGATCTTCCACCATTACCGCTCCGCCTTCGGAAAATACCACTGACCGACCACCACCAACTTTGCCGAACATCCGTAAAGAAACTTTTGACTTATTTTCATGTTGAATGGCGTGGCCTTCTGTTTCATGTCCCAAAAGAGTCACAATAACCTCATCAACACTAGTAGCTTCCGAACCAGCTTTCACCACCCGCTGAGTTCCATCCATCCTCAGCGATTTATACTCGGGCCTAGCCGCAAATTGCCATTTCCCGTCTGGAGCTGGTCCGATTCTATCCTCTGTATAATTTTCTGGGCTTTCCGAGCTTAAAAGTCCGTAGTGCTCCAGCAGTTCTTCCTCCCAACTTTGAAATTGTTCCTTAGTGACATCTTTCTTAAATATCTTCTCAGGGTCCAATCCCTGTTCACGTATCTTGGCATCCTTATTAAGTTCGTTGTCGAGATACTCGCGATTCATCTTTTCCGCGTATTCCACTAGCTCCTGCCCGACTTGTCGCCGAACTCCCGCATCGTCATAGTCCGCCGTCGCCCCAAAAATAAATCTATCCATCCGAGAATAATTGCGTTCGAACTCGTCCAGCCCGCGAAACATCTTTGCCAAGGTGGCCTCTTCTGTAGTTAGCCCAGCTTCGCCAACTTGCCCAGCTAAATTACGTGTCATCACCCCGTATCCGAATTGTTCAGCCGTCATTTGGTTAGCACGGATGCGATACAGCCGTAAAATAACCTGCCGCGCTTTATCAAGGTTAGTCGACAAAGTCGCATTTTCTGCGCTCATTTTTCTCAATTTTTCACGGAATGCTCGCAGGGACTGAATTTTTTCGAGTGATTTCTCTGGATTCAGCAGCAGGCTAACTCTTTCTGGACTGTGCACTTCTCCCTTGGTTAAGTTGGCGTCCTGATCTAGCTGTGCTGAAAGTTCTTTCAGTAGCTTCTCGTCTACAAAGGTTTCAGATCTTCCGGCTAAGGCGCTGCGCTTTTTGGCATCCGTTTTAGCGATTGCCTGCCGATTCGCACAAAGCTCCGCTTTAATGCTGGTCGTATCTTTTCCGTCCAATGTTATGCCACATGTCTCTATCAAATCTTGCCGACCTTTGTCGGTCAGGAAATATTCAGGATACAGGGTGGTGGTTATCACTAACATGTTATAGATTTTTTCCAGCTCTTCGCCCAGCCCATTTTCAAAATCCAAGAGTTCAGTTCGCTCCCGTTCACTGAGTTGCAAGGGTTTGGTTTCTCCGGATTCAATTTTCCGGAGTTCTTCAATCGGTTCGTCCAATCCCACGGATGGACGTTCAGGATAAAGACGGTTGAGTTTCTCGGGTTGCATATCACCATTTTATACCCTTTGGCAATTTGTGGAAACCTTACCGAATAAAATCCGTCCGTACGACCGAGGCGTAGGAAAATTGAACGGAGCGAGCGTGAAAAAAGTTTGTAATCGTAGCAAAGCGGAGACTGAACTTTTAGCGAGCGTAGTGAAAATTTTCCGCCGAGTGGAGTCAGGATCGGCGCTTTCCCTGCCTGCCGGCAGGCAGGTTTCTGTCCACTTTCTTTGGCGCCAAAGAAAGTGGACATCTAAATCTAGTTCGAAATAATTTCCATCTGATGCTTGGCCTCACCATCGGAATAAGTGCCAATAATTTGATGTCCGGAAAAGCCCAGCCGTGAATAAAAAGATTCCAGCTGGTTATTATCTCTAAAGTGCACGGTTATTTGTTTGATATTCTCATTTTTACTCACGATCGCTACCAGCTTTTCTATCAATACACGTGCGTATCCCTTCCCGCGCTGTGCTTCAGTCACTAGGAGCGTATTCAGATTGAATATTTCCGGATGCGTCTTGCTACAGCGCCCAAGTACGAAACCTGCAATTTTTCCGCTATCCTTGATAAGCAGACTCAGCGGCGATCGATTCTGGTCATTCAAAAAATTTTGGAAACTTTTTTTGCTCCATGGCGAAAGAGGAAAATTGTCGTTATACAATTTACAAATATTATCTAGATCTTCCGCAAGGATGCCTCTAACTTTTACCGATTGTCTTGGCATAAATTACACAGCGATGGCTGATAGCGCTATTGCGTTTTGAGAATGTAGTTGATGATATCGCGAACTACATCTCGGGTTTTGCCAAAATTTGGGTTGTAATGAATATAGATATCCGGCTTGCCGTTAATCTCTATGACATTAAACGATTGCTTGCGTGGATCTTTGGTAATATCGTCGCACATCACGTCTATCCCCGAGAGCGTTCTTTCGACAAGCTTGGTCGCCCGGACGCATATCTTTTTGATTTCAGGATTCACCAAAGCGGTGACATCCCGAAGCTCTCCGCCTTCAGCTAAAGATGAATTTTTTCGGATAAATACAGCTTGGTTTTTTTGAGGAATATCTTTCAGCCTGAATCCCTGTTCTCGCAGTACCGCCCGCAAAGCATTGTCGATCGGTGTTTTTTTCTTCATGTCTCTCTGTTTGGCCACAATCAGCTTGCTGATATTGTCCCGCCCATTCCCCCAAACCCGTGGGGGAATCATCTCTAAGGCGCCGATTACTTTTTTATCCAAAACAGTCACTCGATACTCCTTGCCTTGAATCATATTTTGCACAATCAGGCAGCTGAAATTTTTGAATTCTTGCTTCAGGGTCCGAATCGCCGCTGCACTATTTTTCACCATGGGGAAAATACCTTTGCTATTTGAGCCGGCTGCGTCTTTGATGATAACTGGGAATTCAAAAGCTTTTAGGATCCGTTTGGCTTCTTTTTCGTTAAATGTTTTGCGATAGAAACTGGCCGTTTTCGGAGTAGCGATACCGTTCTCTTTTAAAATAAAATCAGTCAGATCTTTGAATCTGGTCAAGGCGCTGTCAGCCGTCAAACTACCAGCAATTTGAAACTTGCGCGTTACCAATAGGCGCTTGCCTTTGATATCAATGTAAAAATATCCACGCTCAGGGACAATTTTCACAATCTTGCCTCCCATTTCCTTTACTATTCTCTCAATGACTGGCGGGTTTTTAATCATAAACTTATTTCTTTACATCAATTAAGAAGCGTCCCAGATCCCGCTTGCCCACGATTACTGGATATTTAAGCTCTGACCGATTGATCAGCGAAACTTTAGTCACCAAGCTCACTCCCTCAATCAAGATGGTCATTTCTACCATTGGTCGATAGGTGAAGCCGTGCGCTGACCGCACAGGAATGGTAGAAACAATTTGCGGCACATCCTTGAAAACGTTCCAGCGCTCCTCCTTGGTCATGTCTTTCAATTTGTCATAAGGCAAGCTGCGCGCGTCAAAAGCTTCGATTGTTTCTGCCAAGCCCAGTGTGCGCGCTAGATCGGTATCGATGGCTGACCAGTCAGCCCCCGTATCAATCTTGGCTTCTACCTCAACCTCGACTCCATTTTTTCCAGTCAGTTTTATTTTTTCCACGGTACTAATAATTTTTCGTCCAGAAATCCCTTCCAGTTCTTCTTCGATTTCTCCTCCGAACAGGTCCATCCCCAAACGCACTCCGCGTTCTAGGGTTTTGATAGTGATGCCACGCACTCGCCGCAAACGCTCTTGCAATCCGGCTAGGTTAGCAATTTGAATTGAAAGTCCGGGACGCGCATTGAGTTCCAGAATTACTGGTCCTCGTTCTTTATCGATCGCCACATCTACCCCCAGAAATCCCAGCTTGGAAATTTCCTGAGTCCGCACTGCCAGTTGCAAAATATCTTTCCAGTATGGAATCTTGATTCCGGACAGAAGTAGTCGCGTGCCTGGCACATATTCAATAATCTTATTTTTCCCTTGGACAGCCGTGGTGGTCACGCCTGAGGCTAAGTCAATACCCACCCCAATCGCGCCTTGCTGCAAGTTCGCTTTACCTCCCGAATCTTTGGTTGGCAGACGGAGCATCGCCATCACCGGCACTTTGTTATAGACTACGACTCGAATGTCTGGAATGCCCTTGTAGGCATATGGTTTAAATAATTTTAACAATTGTAATCGCTCTTCAAAAAAAGCAATGTCCGGAGTATTAGATAGGGAGAAAGACCCGTCGATAATATTCCGAATGTGATTTTTCAAATCGTCGATGGTGACAATTGAACCATCCGCCTTTACCCAAGCATCCTCTCGATTTTTTTTCTTGCCATAAACCACCAGAATGCCTTCGCCACCGAAGCCCCGATTGGGCTTGAGCGCAAAGCCACCTGGGAGGGTTGTCCAATCAAATTTATCCAGCGCTTCAGTAGAAGCGATCTTGGCAATCAACTTGGGCACGGCAATTTCGCCCTTGCCGAGTGCCCGTTTACTCATGATCTTGTCGTCAGCTAAACGTTTGGCACTGCGCGAATTGCAAGAACGAATGAAATTCAAATTCCTTGAATTCATTCCGAGAATCTTTTGGCTCTTCAAGAAAAACTCAAACATATTCATTCTCATATCGCAGAGCGTGGAATATCCAGCGTTATGCGCTGTGAATTACACGTTTCGCGCTATGCGTTCTACGTTATGCGCTTTAACACTTCCCGGAACCGCAAGTATTCCGACAGGCGCAGTCCAGTCCATTTGCCGAGGAGGATATTGATGGGCAAGGTGAGCAGGATCGCCCACGGATAAACAATAATAAATTCTTTGAGCATTTCCCAGCTGGCCAAATAATAGCCTACCGCTGAAATGATCATGGTTTCCAGGGCCAGTATCAAAGCTGTCTGATTGCCTTTTTCAATTTGCGTGGCCACAAATTTTTCCACCAGTGTGATCATGATCAGTAACGGGAAAATAGAAACTGCCGCGAGTCCCGTGCGCTTCATGGCTCCGCCAGCTACTAACAGGGCCAGAATCACAAAGGCCACGATCGTCAAGGTAATGGCCACCCGTGGCAAATATAGAATCCTTAGTTTCCTAAGCAGCACGCGACTCACCATACCCACCAAAATAACTATCACAAACAAGGCAATGCCGTATTTGATGCCCGTCGCCAAGAAGGCAAAAGTGACAATCAGCGGTGTATAAATACCAAAAGCTTTCATGCCCAAAACCTGCCGGAAAAAGGCAATCATGGTGGCAATGACCGGCAACACCAACAGGAGAGACACTGTTTCCAGTGGAACTCCTTGAGCCACAAAATACTCAATAATAGCGTGGGTTGAGTTCATATTTATGGATAATTAGGATTAATATCCGATCGCTTATTTTCTAGATTTGACGCCCCGCATGGTCCGGCTATTCAGGTGACACAAAGCAATCGCCAAGGCATCAGCCGTATCATCTGGCTTAGGAATCGAGGGTAGCTTCAAGATACTTTTGACCATAGCCTGCATTTGCTGCTTTTCTGCCCGGCCATAGCCTGTAATGGCTTGCTTCACTTGCAATGGAGTGTAGCCCGAAATTATAACCCCATTTTGCTCAAGTGTCAAGAGTATGGCCCCGCGAGCCTGGCTCACGACCACAGCTGTTTTGACGTTATTTTGAAAGAAAATCTCTTCAATGGCCGCCTCGGCGGGACGATATTTCCGGATAATCCGGCCGAGGTCACTGGCAATTTCCGCTAGGCGCTCGGCATCAGAGCGCTTGGGTGAGGTGCTGATATGCCCAAAAGCCACGGGCTTGACGACGCCTTTTTTCTCTTCGACTACTGCCCAGCCAGTCGTAGCCGTGCCCGGATCAATGCCGAGGACCCTACAGGTTGTCATAAATTTCTTGTACGTCATCCTGCTCATCCAAAGTTTCTAACAGTTTTTCATAATCAATCTGATCATCCTGACTCAAGGTTGTTTTTTGGAGTGGTATGAATCCTAAACCAGCACCTTGAATCTCCATCCCGACTTTTTCCAAAGATTCTTTAACCTTCTGCAGCTCCTCTACTTTGGTATAAACCGTGAGTGTGCCCTCGGTATAGGCCGTGTCCTCCGCCCCAGCTTCAATAGCTTTCATTTCCAGTTCATACGGGTCGGCACCTTCCGCCACGGCAGCTGTGATAACGCCCACCTGTTTGAACAGAAAACTCACTGAACCGGCTGACACCAATTTTCCCCCAGCATTGTCCAAAATTAATTTCAATTCTCCAAGGGTTCGGTTTTTCTTGTCGGTCGCTGTTTTGATGAGCATGGCCACTTGGCCTGGGCCATAGGCTTCATAGGTAATCTCCTCGATCAAATCCCCCTTGAGCTCGCCCGTTCCGCGTTTGATAGCGCGATCAATATTTTCTTTGGGCATGTTGACGTAGCGTGCTTGCTCAATCGCCAACTTCAATTTGAAATTGGTTTCCGGTTTTCCGCCCCCGCCATCCCGCGCAGCAATGCTGATTAGCTTGCCATATTTGGTGAAAATCTTCCCGCGTTTGGCGTCATTGATCCCTTTGCGATGTTTGATCCCTGCCCAATGTGAATGTCCTGACATAAATTTCCTGAATCCTGAATCCCGCAGCCCAAAACCTAAAAGATAAGTTGTGGATTACAGGTTGCAGGTTGTAAGTTACAGGCTAATACTATCACCCCAAAATATTAATTTCAATCTAAAATCATTTAATTTCTTTTCCCGCTTTCCAGGCCAGTTCAAAAATCGGCTTGATGGATTCTGCCAATTCTTCAGATTCAATCAATACGCTAAAGAGATCGTCTGACAGAGAGGTGATGGCCAATTTATTTCCATATAGCGCCAGGTCGAGACTAGTACTTCTCAATTCCGGCCAGACTCGCATCTGCTGGCCGATTTTTTTGATCTCTTTCCCAATGGCAACTTCTTCGACTGAACCGGAAAAAAGATATCGAGCTTTTTGAGGATAGGCTCCCTTTTTGTAATCATCTAGCCAACCCGCGAATGCTCCGGGGAAGTGTTTTTCCAACTTGGCATAAGAAGTGATATAGAAAGCTTCCGGGGCACGGCTGATCTCTTCAAAGATATTCCAAACTCCCTCAGTGCTCTCCTGATAAGTTATCTTGGGTCTCCTTTTGCCCTTATTGCTCATCGTCCTGAGATACGGAAGCATTTCAAAAAATTCCTGGGCCGCGGTTTTTATTTTGTGAGCAATCACCCCTGGATCAATTGGTTGAAAGGTTTCAATTTTGGCTTCCGGGAGCTGACTCACAAAACCTCTCTTTTCCAATCCCTCCAGTAAAACATAGATTATTGATCGTTTAAGTCCGGAGATTTTGGCAATTTCCGTAACGGTGCCTCTGGATAGTTCCAACAAAGCCAGATAAACTCTGGCCTCTTTATCGGTAAACCCCCCGTTTTCAAATAGTTTTAATAGGCTTTTGTCCATGTCATCTATATTACAGTTTGACCATTCTTTGTCAACAATTTTGATAAATTATTTATGCATGCCCTATTTTTACCATATATTATGAATTTATTTGTTTATTTTATTGATTTTATATTCCAAAAGCACTAATATTCCCTGTTCTTTGAAAACTGGCCAAACATCACCCGTCACAAAAGGAGACAGAAATGTTAAGCAACGGAGACCGAAGAGTTGTTGTGGATTTCATCTGGGCTGTCCTGGGTCCTGTCGCTGCCTTCATGGGCCGGCTACTGCTGTTCTTCGTATGTCTGTTTGCCTGGGTATCTCTTCTTCTGATTGTCTTATTTGGAGGGATATTTGTCTTCGCCGCGACTCTCCTGGGATGGTGGAATCCGGCTGTTCCTGCGGTAGCCTGGATGCTCCGAGCTGACTATCGTCCGTGGGCCCTGGGAGCATCGGCTCTCTTCGCCATCACAGTATTTTTGATCGCGCAGAAACTCTGGCGCTACATACGAAGAAAGGACTTGCTATGGCTATGGCCGTGAGAGAAGCGCGCATTGAAGCACGAGTCAAGAACAATGTTCTTTACCAGGCTATCTATGGCTTGGGGATTTCAGCAGCTGATTTCTGCCACCAGACCGGCTTCCCCCTGAACAAGCTGTACGCATTCATCTGTCTGAGATGTTCCCCCTACAGCAAGCGCGGCGGGTTCACTCCCCAGGCCGAGCAGCTGGCCAATCTGATTGGCATACCACCCGAGGAGCTCTTTCCTTGCTGGCTCTATCAGCTCGAAAAGACCAGAGCCTCGATGGAGATCTCCCTGAACGAACTGCCTCCGGGATTTAGACCGCTGCTTATCGAGGAAGCGACCAGCCCAGAGCAAGAAGTAATCACCCGGGAGCTTGTCTCCAAACTACCCGATCTGCTGGGAAAACTGGAAGCGCGGCAGCAAACCATTATCCGCCTCAGATTCGGCCTGGGAGGCGAGGAGCCCAAGACGCTCGAGGAGACGGGTAAGATTGTTAACCTTTCCCGTGAAAGAATCCGCGACATAGAGAAAAAGGCGCTCAGAAAACTCGAGCGAGTACTGCGTCGTCGCTAGACACTCAGCCAGGCCCCGGTTCGCAGCAGCGGATCGGGGCCTTCTATCCTAACCAAAAGAGGGAATGAAAATGAAATGTCCGAGGTGCGGCAGTGAGAACCAGAACGATAACTTCTGCGGCCATTGCGCTAACCCACTCAAGGAGAAGTGTCCGGAGTGCGGCGAGCTGGAACCGATCGGCCGCGGAATGTGCCTGAAAAGAGTTAATGAGCTCGAAGCTGAGCTCATGAAAGAACTGAGTGCCGTACCATTTCCACCAAGACTGCTCTATCCCACACTCGTGTTTTTCACCGGCTTCGTGGGACTCCTGTATCCCATGACCATCTGGTCAACCAATAACAAACTGCTGAATGCGATCTCCATGTTCGGTGGCGGGATCACCATGGTACTCGGGATATTCTGGCTAAATCTCAGGTCCAGAAGAGCGGAGCAGCTTCGGAAAAAGATCGCAAAAAATTTCTTCGCCCTCCACCCTGACTATCAGGGAATCCTGAGATTGCTGGAATAGCCATCAACACAATCGGCCCCGGTTCGCATCAGCGGATCAGGGCCTTCTTATTCTAAAACAAGTTTTTGATTATTTTCTTGTTACACTTACCTCCGACCGGAGTCATGTGTAATATAAACTACCTGGTACTTTTCCAAAGATACTCGAAAATATTTTTGAATGCCTCAGCAATTTTTTCATTTTTAATTAGAACACCGGATGGATTTTTCTTATCGAAAGCTACTATAGAGAGCTTTGGGCCATATATGTTAATTTCAATTCCCAGATCCTGAAATATTTTAACAAACTTCATTTCCCGCAGCAGCTCCTTTTCTCTCTTCACGTCTCTTCTTCCCTCCACACTTTCGGGCAGGATATTTTTTACCTTAACACCGTGCTTGATCCGGGATTTAAAATAATCTTTTTCAAAAAAGTCGCTCATGGAAGCATAGGCACTTTTGTAGTCAGTAATGGCGTAAATTACTTTTTGCTCATTGTCCCGCCACGAATCAGCATAGAGATTTTTGACTCCATCCAGTCCTTCAAAATATTTGATGTCCGAAAAAAGAGAATTGCCCTTGGATGATTTTATGTTCTTGGCCCAATCCAAAACATCTTCCGATTGTTTTTTGAATTCCTGTTCCCGACGTTTCACCCATTCCCGCAGTTCTTCTGCTGAAATCGGTTGGAAAAGCGTCCGGCTCTCCACTGTCAATTTCGAAACCAGCCCTTTGGCAATCAACTTCTCCAGAATGGGATAAAGTGTAGTCCGATTGATCAGCGTCTCTTTAGCAATCTGACTAATGGGCACATTTTCCAGCTTAAAAAGGGTCTCCAAAACCCGCTTCTCTCGCTCGTTTAGTTCAAAGTTGTCCATGGCCCCACCTTAGCGCTGTTGTCAACATGTGTCAACACTTTGACGATATCGCGTTCTCCTGTTATCCTCCCCCGTTCTGCAATAAGCGACCGCTGTTTAACAATTAGCAAGAGGGGGGACGCAATGGATACCAAGCAGGAATGGCTTCGATTGGAAAACGAAAAATTTGAACTTCGACTAAACGCAGTTCGTAAGTTTATCGGTGCAATTACGATAACCGTCTTCTACGTGATCGCCCTTGAACCTGAACTGCACCGGAGTGCTATCTTCCACATGTCAGCCGGAGCGTCGATGGCTGTTGCCATCACATTAGTTGGGTATGCGATTGGGGATATCCGCAAACTACGGACACGACAACGGTCTGACAGCAAAGAAAAGGCGAAGCAGGACGCGGATGAACCCTTCATTCCCGAAAGCCTCAAAGATTCCTATATCGGAGGGGCTGCCCTTTTTCTTCTAGCAGAAGCACTCGATCTGCTTCTTCGGTGGCTAACCCACTGAAGATAACCAATTAAGCCAGGCTAACGCCGAAAAGGAGAAAGCAATGGACGCAAAAGAGAATCTTCTCTTGAAGACCAGTATCGCTCTGAGGGTTATCCTTATGGGATTTTGCCTTTGGGGCATACAAGACTGCGCAGGTAACCCCCTTGCGCTTCCGTTTTTCCTTCGGCTTTCACTCATGGCCATTTTCGGTCTGGGCTGGTTCCACTCATTTCGCGTGGCATTGCGAGATGTGAATAAGCTCTATCCGTAACAAAAGGAGGGTGCAATGGCAAAGTGTCAGAAGTGCGGACAACGCGGTTACGACAACTTCTGTGCTAACTGCGGCGGGCGCATGCAGGACGATCCTTCATGCAACTGGTGTGGCAACAAGTTGCCAGAAGGTGCTGCGTTCTGCAATGGGTGCGGCCAAGAAAGGAAAGTGGCCCTAGAAAAGAAGCCCACATTCACGCAACATCAGCGGTTTCCGATCAGGATGGCGTGGGTTCTATTCTTCATCATCTGCGCCATACGCATAGCCGTGGCCGCCCTAAAAAACTAGACGGACTACCTGGCCGGGCCTTGGGGAAACCCCCATCGCCCGGCTTTGTCTTTTCTAGAATAGCGTTGCAAAATTCAACGCTGGCTTAACACGAGATTGATTCGTAATACCGAAATCTAGATGAACAAACGAACTAAAAATATATTCCGCAAAAACCAAGCGATAATCTTTTTTGCTTCCCATTTCCGACTGCCCACCCCACATTTCTTCTGGTATTTCTTTGGTGTCGCTCTCACCCAAGACCGCTGACTGATTATCTGACTCCGAAGCTACCGCGAGTAAACTAGATTCAGGCACAACTTTAACTGGCAAAGTATTTTTCCAAACCCACCCTAATTTAGTTTTCTCCAAAATTTCTCCCTCGGCCGCACTGTCGGACTTTTTGTCATAATTCATTTTGAAGGCCACTTTGCCATTAGGATAACGTAATTCGATCTTGGCTTTTTTATTATTCAACGAAAATTTGGATAGCCCTCGAGTGATGGTAACAGTGGACTTGGATTTGAGAATAATTTTTTGAGCGATGGGATGATTGGTCAATTTTTTGTCCCCCACTGCAATGCTCCAGCCCTGAAGATTAATTTTCTTCTTGGAGTTATTGCGCAATGTAATGGTCTCAAAGTCTGCATCACTCCCTTTGGGATTCGGAACTAGACTAATAATTTCCACGTCGTATTTGGGAAAATTTTCTACTTTAACTTCAAAATTTTTGGTTACCTCTTCGCTGCCGTTAAAAATCTCGACCGAGGCTTTATACTTTCCTTTCTTTTCATATTTATGATTAGTTTTTTGTTTATAACTTTTGTGCCCATCTCCGAAATTCCAGGTGATTTTAGTTTTGCCCTTCTTATATTTTTTCACCTTAACCTCGAAATTGGCTGGGAGGTTTTTGAAAACGTCTTTGTCTTTTTTAATTTCAAAGTCCGGTGCGTCATCGAAAATATTTTCCTCGCCCGGCGTGAGGTATTTGCTCCAGCGCCATTTGGATCTGTCCAGTCCATATGAAACGCCCTCTGGCGAGTCTTTATATTCAATCATCGAAACCTCCTTGCCATTTGGGTCAATGAGATGAACACTGTCTGTCCCGGAATTGTTGAGTGCAAATTTGAAATCAGTCCGATAAATTGTCCTGAAGCCCTCTGGATCAATTTTGCTTCCCCCAGCGAAAATAAAGCCGTCCCCAGCCGAACTATCTTTCAATTTCCAACCATCCAACTCAAACAGATCTAGGGAATCATTATAAATTTCAATGAATTCATTTTTTTCTTCGTCTTCCTTAGGATTAGGCAAAATTTCATTAATCCTGAGCTTGTCGGTATAGACCTTGGGTTTTGGTTTTTCGGAATTTTTTCCTCCTGGGGTCCCACCTGGCACAAAACTTTCCTGCCAGTCACCAGCCGAATAATCCGCATTGTATTTTTTCTTTTCGATTGTCCGTCCATTATCACTTCCGCCCCACTCTGGCTGATACTGAAGATCAACGAAGAAAGTAGAGCATTTGTCCCGACTGACTCGAATTGTGTCGCCATCTGAAGATAAGCTAAATGTGCCGTCAAACAATTCACTGCTATTGTCTGAATAATCCGTTTCGAAATTGGCCGCTTTGTCCGCTAAGATAACAAATGCTCCCGGATCTACTGCTAAATCCCTATCAATCCCATGGCAATTAAGATAGTGGGTACCGTCTTTTCCCAGTGTCATTACCGATTCGTCAATCAAACCGAACGAGCTCTTGGGAATAGAAATGGCCGAAGAAGTAGGATTATATAGCTCAATCCAATCAGTGTGTCCCGTGTCAGTACCCTCCGGATTATACATAATTTCCGTGATGACCAAATCCTCGGCTGAACTAAAAACAGGATCTCCCCAAAGGAAAAACCCCGCCGTCATCATCAGGAAAAACCAAAAAAGTTTTTGCTGTTTGTTTTTCACCCGAATTTTCTTAGGAAAGCTATGTCGAGGACCCTAGGTCAGCTCTTCATGAATTTCCTTGCGCACCAATTCGCCTAGCTCATTCCGCTGATGGATGTTGATCTCCTTTTGCAATTCCATGATCATGTTCTTCACCTCATAGGGATCTGGGATGTTTAGCACGGTGAACCATTCATTCTCGCCGGCACTCTGCACCTGGATGCTGCCATAATTGAGCAGGGTGGGAAAAACTCCACTGACTTCTACGGTCACGTCCTGGACACGTTCAAACTTCACTTCGCTGATCCGACGCACAAACAAAGTTTTCTGATTGATATTGATAATCTTGCGCTTCATAATAATCAGGACATCGAAATAGTTTTCGACCCACACAATCGCTGCATAGATCCAGATGAGCAAGCCAAGGGTGGTCACGACGAACAGAAAAATCGTCTCGGCTTGCGGATTGTCACTCGAAGCCACCATGGTTGGCATAAACTGTAAGCTCGCCACCAACAGTCCCGCTATGACTATTACCGGAATAAATTGGACTAAAATATAAAACCAGTGCGGACGAATTACCAGCACAACATCATTGTGCTCCAGCGCTTCGTTAGAAATGAGTTTTTGAACAATACTAACCATTGAACTAGTCACATTAAAAGAAGAACGTCCGCGAGAGTTGTTGCTTGTCGATCATCAGAAAAAAAATAAGATCAATGATGAAGAGAGCGCTAAAGCCCATAAAGAAGATAAGCAGCATAGTGTAAGCCTCAACCCCGTTCATGGCATAACGGGTAATATGAAAAGCCACAAAAGCGGCCGCAGCCAAAAACATCAAGAAGATAACCACACAAGCAATATTGATCAACAACACTATCATTTTTTTGTTCCGATTATACCAATTTCTCCTGGCGTTCCACTGGAAAGTCACAGCCCAAATGTGCATAACCCCTTTCCGTCACCATTCTACCACGCGGGGTACGCGAGAGAAAGCCTAGTTGCAACAAATATGGTTCATAGACGTCCTCGATAGTCTCCACTTCTTCCATAGTGGCTGCCGCGATTGTCGAAACGCCGACCGGCCCGCCATTGAACTTTTCAATCACGGTCCGTAGAATGTGACGATCAGTTGGTTCCAGACCCATCGCGTCAATATCCAACATTTTGAGCGCCTCTTCGGCCACGGCTTCGGTAATAAGGTCGTGTCCATGAATCTGAGCGTAGTCTCTGACGCGCTTTAAGATCCGATTGGCCACCCGTGGAGTTTGCCGACTGCTCTTGGCCACTCGTTTCGCCCCTCCCGGATCGGCTTTTACGTCCAAAATTCTGGCCGATCGCTGAACAATCTGTTCAATTTCTGGTTCCTGATAAAATTCCAGTTTATATACCGCCCCGAATCGATTGCGTAGCGGATTGGAAATCGAACCCAAGCGTGTGGTAGCTCCAATGAGAGTAAACTTGGGCAGATCTAATTGGAGCGTACGCGCCGATGGACCCTTGCCAATAATAATATCCAGCTTGCGATCTTCCATAGCGGGATAAAGCACCTCTTCGATCAATTTGTTGAGTCGATGGATTTCATCAATGAACAAGATATCGCCATCTTGTAGATTGGTGAGAATCGAGCCTAAGTCGCCTACCCGTTCAATAGCTGGGCCCGAAGTGGTTTTGATGCCCACTCCCATTTCCCTAGCAATGATGTTAGCTAGCGTCGTCTTGCCGAGGCCGGCTGGTCCATAGAGCAGGACGTGTTCAATGGCCTCGCCGCGCTGTTTGGCCGCCTGAATCAAAATATCCAGGTTGCGCTTTACCTGCGCTTGACCCACATACTCGTCAAACCGCTGCGGGCGCAGGGTATTTTCAAAACTCAATTCTTCTGGTTGTTCCTGTGAATTGGTAATCATAGTATTCGTGGAGCGTAAAACCTGAGACTTAGAGCGTATGGGTTGTGCCCTCTGCGCTACGCGCATTGTAACACCTGTTGACAAATTTTGGAAGCCGTGCTACACTTGCTTGTCATTCAGTTTTTGGCTCATTAAAGCGCGTTTTTGAATGGCACGCAGCGATCTGTAGACAGTTGGGGGCTTCTATCTTTTGTCCTCAATATCGGGAACATTTTGCCCAGATACGGGCGTTTTGGTACGCCCCGCACTGTTTCTTAGAGTGATTCGAGATTATCACACAACACTTATTTTGATTTGACTGTGATGAATCTTGTTCCTTAGTGGAGATAGTGCGGGGCACGCTAGAGCGTTCCTCGACATTGTTCCTTCCCCGGGATTCCTATGTTCTGGGATTTGTCTACAGATCACTGCGGGTGAGAAGATAGCGAGCGGACAGAACGGTCCGCTTTTTTCGTGCAAAAAATATTCACTCAACCGCGCATGAAAAAGTGGCGTGATTATTTAGTCCATTCCGCGTTTGGTCTTTTGATGCACAAGAAAGATAGGGCCAGCATTCGGGAACTACACGCCTACTACTCTGTACGTCTCGCTATGCCAATCTATCGGCTCGGTATGGCCCCATTTGAGAAAGACTCGATTATTAAGACCGTCAAATAAAACCTCGCTGACCGATGCATTGCCCGAGACAAAATAGGCGCCCAGGTGATAGCAGCGATTGCCTCCGTCGGGAGCGCTGCTCTTCATAACATCAATGACCTGGTCGGTTTGTTCCAAATGGACCAGAAAACGAACTAACCACTCCTCAGGGGTGATTCCACGCTCATGCTGATATTTGGGCTGACTTTGAAGGTCCTGGAGATATTTTTTGGGATTCATCCGAATTCGATTGCCCAGTATAATATTCGGTTGCATCTCAGAACTAGGCTCCGTCAGAGTAACGAGGAAGCCCGGAAAAGTGCTTTTTTCGCTCAATAGTTGCTGCTTTGTTTTGCCTTGGTGTTTCTTTGGATCAAACCGCTTGGGAAAGTAAACCAATCCTCCTGATCCCATCACCTTGTCGTTAGTATATCCCTCCCACATACTCAGTGGGGAATGACCTGGGTTGGTTTCACAATCATTGGGGAGTTTTAGCTGAGTCAGTTGTTCCTTTGGATCATCCTGATTGCGCTTAGCGGCAAAAAGCTTTCCGGCCTTGTGATGATCAAGCAATGTTTGCGCAACAGCGTCAGCAAGCTCTGGGAGTGATAAAGCGAAAGGGGTGACTTGCAGTTTCGTGAAACCTTGGCTTATTTTATCTTTGAGCTCGGGACGGGACATAATTTGGCGTATAATCTGTCCTAGAGTCGGAAGAAAATATTTTTCGTCATCAATGCCGGTAATATAGCGTTCACCGGAGGGAAGCCTCTCCAAAATACCATTCTGAACAAGAATTTGAACTTGTGATTCATATTGTTCCTTGAGGGTTTTGTGAGAAAATTCGGAAAAAGGCCACACCAATTCGACACTTAGTCTCTCAATTGAGGCTTTGAGCTCTTGGGAAAGCTCTTCAGCTTGGTCAACACTTTCGACTTTTAGCGCCTGATCAAATTGGGCCTTTTGAGTGAGGATTTGGGAGAAAAATTTGCCAAGCTCCGAACAATTCAATTCCATATGTCGCCAGTATACCACAAAGTCATTTTCAACCTGCAGCACTCATCAAAAAAGCGCCCCTCAAACGGAACGCTTTTTCAAATCCCAGTAGTATATTTGGGCTACTCCTCCGCCACGCGCTCCACTTCCTCGAGCGTTGTTTCGCCTTCCAAAACTTTGATGATTCCGTCTTGCAACATAGTGAGCATTCCCTTCTCAATCGCCTTTTCCTTGATTTGCATGGAAAGTTCACTGTGAGCAATCATTTCGCGAATTTCCCGATCGGCCACTAGCACTTCGCTGATCGTGGTACGCCCTTTGAAGCCCGTACCGTTACATTTTTCGCACCCCTTCGGTTGGTAGACATGCTCAGCGGATGGAATTTCAACTCCGGCTAGCGGAGAAACGGTCGCTAAAATGCGTTTTATTTTTTCAGCCTCCTCGGGTTTGGTGTCCCTGGCCTCACGGCACGAACAAAGTTTGCGCACCAAACGTTGGGCCATGAAGGCATTGAAGGCGGTGGCCAAATCATCTGAGCGCACTCCCATATTAATGAGCCGCGGCACGGCGCCGGAGGCGTCATTAGTATGCAGCGTAGAAAGCACTAGGTGCCCGGTTAGGGCAGATTGCACAGCCACATTAGCCGTTTCGTCATCCCGGATTTCACCCACCATCATGATATCTGGATTTTGTCGGAGCAGCGCTCGGAGAGCCGTGGCAAAGGTGTAACCACCTTCTTCATTAGCCTGCGTTTGCAAGATGCCTGGCAGTTGATACTCAATTGGATCTTCAACCGTAATGATTTTCACATCTGGATGATTGATGGTGCGCAACAAACTATAGAGCGTGGTGGTTTTTCCTGATCCAGTCGGACCAGTGTTGAGAAAAATGCCATTCGGTTTTTTGATCTCATGCAAAATCTTGTCGAGATTTTGTTTGCGAATTCCCAACTTTTCAATGTCGAGCGCTACGGCTGCCTGATTGAGCAAGCGCATTACCACCGTTTCTCCATAGCCTCCCAAAATAATAGACACGCGCACGTCCACCTTCTTCTCCATTATCTCTTCCACTGTATTTTCGATTTGGATGGAAAAGCGACTGTCTTTCACGCCTTCACGCGATTCCGTCCTGAGGCCGCTGAGCATCTTGATGCCGCCCAAAAAGGTGGGATATTCATTGAGTGGAATCGCAGCCACTTCTTGTAGCACGCC
This sequence comes from Patescibacteria group bacterium, assembly GCA_004297805.1. Lineage (GTDB taxonomy): Bacteria > Patescibacteriota > Minisyncoccia > Moranbacterales > SCTJ01 > SCTJ01. The sequence continues at coordinate 24,810 of SCTJ01000077.1, forward strand.
ATCGATGCGCAACCGAATCTTCACTGCTGCTTCTTCTGGTTCAACATGAATATCGCCCGCTTTGAGGTGCAGTGCCGCCGCAATCACATACCGCAGGGTGTCTTTTTGATTGGTCTCTCTGATAAACTTTGAAAGGTCTGCAAACGATCCGGTATGTCCCGCTACTTCATCAAAGTCTTTCTTCTGCACCAAAATATAGCGCGCCAATGTTTGATCCATCAACTTTTCATAGACATTCTCCAGAAAATCAGTTTGCCCAGTCACCCGCACCACCTCGTCAATTGAAGTGGTCCCATCCACAGCTTTTAAGATCCCGTCTTGCGTCATAGTGATCATGCCTTCCTCCAGGGCCTCCCGCGCAATGTCGCCCTCGCTCGCCATGTTTTCCACCAGCTTCACAATTGCATCGGTCATGGTGATTATTTCAAAAACACCAATGCGCCCCTTGTATCCAATCCCGTTACATTTAGGGCAGCCCTTGGGTCGATAAAGTTTGGTCACCTCTTTGGGCAACTCCAGCTTGGCCTTGGGAGAAATGAGAGCCAGCATACGCTTGATTGATTCCACTGTTTCTGGGGCTGGAACATATTCCTCGCGACAAAAGGTGCAGAGTTTGCGCACCAAGCGTTGCGCGATGAAAGCATTCACTGAAGGCGGCAACAAATTCGGCTTCACGCCCAACTCAATGAGGCGCGGCACGGTCGCGGCAGCACTATTGGTGTGAATGGTGGAAAGCACCAGGTGTCCCGTCAGTGCTGCATTCACTGCAATGTCAGCTGTTTCGTCATCCCGGATTTCACCCACCAGCACCACATCGGGGTCCTGTCGCACGATAGCTCTGAGGCCCTTGGCAAAAGTATAGTCCTTGCTTTTGGAAACCTCGGTTTGGGAAATGCCTTTGATTTGATATTCAATCGGATCTTCAATCGTAATAATTTTGACGTCCGCTGTATTCAATTTATTAATGATGGCATAGAGGGTAGTGGTTTTTCCTGATCCAGTCGGACCAGTATTTAAAATCATGCCGTTTGGCTTGTCCATCTGTCGCAGCAGCTCCTCGTAGGCCTTGCCACGAATTCCCAGCTTTTCCATGTCCAAAAGCACATCCGCTTCATTCAAGAGGCGCATCACCACGCTTTCGCCGTGATTGCCAGGAATGACATTCACCCGGATATCGATTTTGTTATTTTCTAGTTCCACTGCAAAGTGACCATCTTGAGAAATTTTCCGGATGTTCAACTTCATTTTGCCCATCATCTTCACCCGATTGAGAATGAAGGTGTAGCTCTCCGAAGGCAACATTCCAATATCCTGCAGCACGCCGTCAATGCGATACCGCAAGCGCACTTCGCCTTCTTGCGGTTCAAAGTGAATGTCTGAGGCGCCCATCTTCACCGCCCCAGCCATAATAATATTCACCACTTGAGTGGTCGGTATTTCTCGAATCCGTTTCTTGAGTTCAACCAGATTGCCGAAGTTGCGATCAAACTCTTCTAAGTCGGCTCCGGAAAGTGACATCCGCAACATGTCTACGTTTTCAAGCAAGGGAGCGAACTTAAACTTGTTCCAAACTTTTTCTAGTGAGGAAACGGAAAAAACATAGAGCGTTGTTTGATAGCCCTCATCTTTTTTCAAGTGTTCCACAAATTCTTGGGTTCCCGGTGCATCTGGATTCACCACTCCAACCTTGATGTTCTTGCCCCGACGCTGAAACACAGCCACGCTATATTTGTGCGAGTCCTCTTCAGAAATAGTTCGGATATCATCCGAACTCATCGGAAACAAATTGAGATCAACATAAAACAAATCGTGTTCGCGCGCTAATTTAGAAGCTGCCACCTCCTCCTCAGCCTTGTTAAACTTGGTCAGAATTTTTTGCGTCGCGACTGATTTGTCTGAATCTGTTTTTATTTTGCTTTTGATGACTTTAACCATGCTGCCATTGTAGTCCATTTTGGCCTGAAGAGCAAAAACGCCCTGCTAGGTGCCAGGACGCTCTCCACTAAAACAACTAGGAATAAGCTAGGCCGTTGCTTGACGCAGCCATTCTAGTGCCACATGAATAGCCTCTTCAGCCCGTCGGTTGTCAAAAGTAATGATTGCCAAATTGCGGCGCACTGTTCCACCCAAAGATGCCACTGCTTCTTTGGCTCGCTGCTCGTCAGTGAAAGCCAGCACCACTACCGAGCCGAGTGGTAGCTTGTCATAGGCCACCAAAAAAGTTTTACCTGAGGAATAGTTGTCGCGAATTTTTTCCAATACGAATGGGATGTCATCCGGAGTCGTGCGACTTTGCACAAAATCCTCCAATGTTGCCACTGACCAGACCGCTTTTACATCTTCTTCCCAGGCCACCCTGAGCATAACCCGACCCCAGAGCTTTAATAAGTTTAGCGGCTGAGTTTTGTAGAGATAGCGGCTAATCTTTTGTTGATCGGCCCCGCGCTCCATCAAACGTGCCGCTAACTGTAATGATTTGGGAGTGGTGTTCTTGCGTTGGAAGCTTTCTGTGGCACTCATGAGCCCGGCCAGCAAACACTCGGCCACGCGTGCATCCATCACGTTAGGCTCTAACCGCTCCAGAACTTCCGCGACTGCCTCAGCTGTTGAGGAGGCCGTAATATTCACAAAATTAATTTGACCGAATTTTTCATTTTCTGCGTGATGGTCAATATTCACAATTGGAATTTCATAGAAAATATCCGGACTTTCTTCAAAGATTTTACCAATTGATTCCTTGTCTGGAGAGTCTAAGACAATCAATAAATCGAATTTGAACTTGGCCGGAATAAAAGAAAAGTCGCGTGGGTCAATTGATCCGCGTTCCGGTGTAATAAGGATTTGCAATTCATTTTGCAATCTCTCCGTCCGCACATTGCCAATAGGATTGTGTTCGGTATTGAACGACAGCACAAAATCTTGGCTACCATAAATATTATCCACGACTCGTTCCGGAGCCGGTAGGAAAGCAAAGCGCTCCGCTTCCTTGAGCTCGTCAGTGAAAGCCACCGTGGCTAGCGAGCCGCGCTTAGCCAGCGCGTGCGCCATCGCCCAAGCTGACCCGATCGCATCACCGGAAGGATTTTGCGGCGTCAAAATTAGCACATGTTTCGCCTCGGCCAGACACTGCGTAAATTGTTGAATGGGTTCCAAAGACATCGCGACGACTGGACAAGTGCGCCTACTCATTTAGCGCGACCCGCCAACTAATAAAGAGGTTTTGAATTATGACTCCGGTTGAAGCTGCCTAACAGACCGTTAAATTGGTCCTTTAATGTAGCAAGCCGAGACATCAGTGTCAACCCAAACAAACTCTTACGAGGATGCACTCCCATTGACAAAAGTCTATTTTAGGTATATAATATATAGTTCTGTATCGCACTGTGTGCAAGCAGAGCTAAACTGTCTGTTCCTACTATAAGCAGCTCGACAGACCCCATAAACTGGGGAGAAAGGTACGGACGACCGTGAACGCAAAGAGAATGCTGGTTTTCCTGGCGCTGGTCGGAGTTATCCTGACCGGTGCGGTCGAAGCGCAGGCCGAATGGCCATGGCAGCGGCCCCGTTCGTGGGACAAGGGCTGGTACGACGATGGGCACGGTAACCGGATCCGTCGCCAGCCAGTCTGGCAGGCGCCTCCCAGCCACCGGGGCGAACACTACCGGGGCTGTGGCCACGGCTTCATCGATGGCCACCAGAACTACTACATTCCAGCATCCACCCACGAGGAAGCACCAGGGTACTTGCTGGAAAGTCGTGATTTCCAGTGCTACGAGTACCGGATCGAGGATGTTTGGCGGACCGCTGTCGATGGTACGCCTTATGTCTCGAGTATCCGGCGCCACGAGGTGAAAGTGCCATGCCAGTGCTACGTCAACTCAGGCTCGACCGCCCTATGCGTTCCGACTCTGGCCGCACGAGACTGGCACCCTGAGTACAGGGTCGAGTACCAACGCTGCGTCGGAACGGAGGTCCGAACGCAGACCGACTGGGCCTTGGATCAACGGGGTCGCCAGTACCCCAGGGGGCACCACCGAAACCACATCGATATCCCGTGCCAAATGGGCACGGACCGGTGAGTCTGGTCGGACTCACGAGAGCGGGACGGAAGGCTAACACAGCTTCCCCCGCTCTTTTCAATTTCAACAAAGTCGACTATACATAAAAGATATGCCAACCTTCTTGACCCATAGCGCTAAAGAAACTCAAGCCCTCGGCCTGCTTCTGGCCAAGGAACTACGGGGCGGAGAAATTATCTGCCTGGATGGCGAACTAGGCGCTGGCAAAACCACTTTTACCCAAGGCTTGCTCAAAGAACTTGGCATTAAAGGGCCCTATACTAGCCCAACATTTGTGATCATGAAACACTACGAACATGGAACGCCTAGCGTAAAGCGTAGAACGTTACGCACTCCACGTTCCACGTTCCACGATATTTATCACATCGATGCCTATCGGATTGGGCCAAGTGATTTGTTACAACTCGGTTGGTCAGAGATCACAACTGACCCACAAGCAGTGGTAATCGTTGAATGGTCTGATCGTATCAAAAAAATATTGCCCAAAAAATTATTGCGCATCAAATTTTCATGGGTCGACGACAAAGAGCGCCGCTTAGAATTTTCTCAGAAATAAATAATCCCGCCTTAGCGGGACTATTTTTTGCTACTTGTTCTTAGACAGCCACTGCCCCATCTTTTGATATTGGTTGTGTGAATTGTAGTAGCGATCCCATCTTCTAATATCCTCTCCAGAGATCTCGGACAGCGCCAGATCATTGGGAATCATTTTGGGGATATAGATTCGCCAATAGTCAGACATGCATTTTCTTTTGACTGGACGAACTCTTTTGGCAATTTCCCCTCGATCCACAAACGTAAACGTTCTGTGTTTTTTGTTACTCAGCACTAATGCCACCGTCATCCGCCACTCGGCTTTACGATTTTTTTCGCCTTTCAATAATTTCATAATTCCGGACATGCCCACTGTTTTCAAAGAAAATTTGACGTGCGTCATGGGAAACCCATTCAAGGCTTCAATAAAAAATCCGCCATCCTCTACCATAAGGGGCTTTTTAATCAGGGCATAGGCTTGCTGGGCTTTTTCCAAAGCAATCTCGGCTGGATCTTCGTGTCGGCTCTCGACTAGCTCCATTTCTAGTTGAACTACTTCCAGTCCATATTTTTTGAGAGCCGCTTGCGCCCACTCCACCTTGGCTTTATTGGATGTAGCAAAAAATATTTTCATAAAGAAACTCCTTATGCTTAGCGCTCAGTCGACCAATGATAGTACCAATCAGCCATTGGTCCGTTATTTAGATTATACGCCACCTTGCGACTTGAGCAAAACTAGCCTGGATGTTGCCCCCTGACCAGCCTTGCCAAAACCAAATTCTCGTGATAAAAGTAATAATGCTCAGGTAACCAAATAAATTTAGTGCTTTAAGCTTTTGGCTTTTAGCTTCGAACATTGTTATGCCAATCAAAGAGTCCGCTCGAAAGTACATGCGGGTCACTACCGCCAAGACCGAGAAAAACCGGAAGGTCACAGGTGTGGTTAAAAACGCCATCAAAAAAACTCGGGAGGCTGTAAAAGCCGGCGACAAGGAAGCTGCCCGGAAATGGCTAGCGGTTGCCATGAAGTCCCTCGACAAGGCCAGTCAGAAGAAGATTGTGAAGAAGAACACAGCTGCTCGCAAGAAGTCACGCCTGAACAAAGCAGTCAAAGCCCTGTCTACCAAATAAAACTCCGCGCTTACCAAAACAGTCCCGCCATGGCGGGACTGTTTTTTTGAAGTTCTATTGGGCCATGATCAGTAGTTCCAGCGCTAGAGACAAATCCTGAATCTTGCCCATTTTGGCTTGAGTGTCGATTTCCGCCAGTTGTTGAAATAACCTAGCAAGTTTTTTGAACCCCCACCTACGCACCTGTGGCAATCCCTTCTGCACCACAAAGGAGTGTAGCCCAGTCTTTTGGGAAATGATCATTGGGCTCTGAACGCCTTGCTCAGCCAATTCCGCTATTTTCAAAAGAGTCCTGAGCTGATAAACATACATCGCTAAAATTTCAAATGGATCACTGCCCGCTGCCAACTGTTTGTGCAGCAAAGCAATGGCTTGTTTTTTGTCCCCTGCAGAAAGCGCTTCGATAGTTTGAAAAATATCAGCGGCCACGCGTCCTTGTACCAGCATATCAACATCTTGCACTGTCACTTCTCCCTGGCCTCGATAGGTGACTAGCTTTTCCGTTTCCGCCCGCAAGCGCGCCAGGTCATGTCCGCAAAGCGCCAAGAGCCGCGTCAATCCGGATTGAGAAAATTTGACTGCGGAATTAAATTTCTGGGCTTCTGCCATAACCCACTTTTCTAACTTGCTCCCGCTGAGCGCTTCAAATAATTCGACTTTGGCTTGCGCCATCAGATATTTGATCAACTTGTTTTCTGCCGTCTTCTTCGCTGAGCCCTTCTGACTCTTTCGCTCCGCCTTTGGCTCGCCTTCCCGGAATAGCAAAAATTGCTCAGCGCTCTTGATAATCTCTGGATGGCCCATTAAAAATTCCAGCAGCTTCTCTTGCTCCTCGGGCGAACTGTTTGCCGAAAACCCCTGGACCACGACAAACCGTTTAGCAGAAAACAGCCCCTGTTCTCCCAAGGCGCGCTCAACGCTGGCCGCGCCTTGCATTTCATTTTCGCTAGTTTCGAAATCAAGCAAAACCAGCCCCGCAAGTTGGGACTGGTTTTTTTCCAAGTATTTACGTTTAAGCTCAACTACCTTCTCTCCCGAGCGAAACGTATCTGGACCATAGAAGAAGAACAGCATATCGAGCTTGTCTTTTGAACTGCTAGTTACCTGGCTGCCACTTATGATTCTGCCCGGGATCGATAATCTCAACCCAGATCTGCCCTGGAACAAATTTTATTTCTTTGCCTGATGCATCTAGAAAGAGTAACTTGCTCTCGACACTTCCCTTGTCCTTTTTCCAAGTTCCACGGTATTGTTGACCGTTCATGTAATAATAGGCGTCGCCTGTATCTTTTTGGTCATACCATGGGTCGCCAATTTGAACATTCACATATTGTTCGCCTACTTTGATAGGGGCTGCGTCAGCAATCAATACCGCAATGTTCTTGGGGGCCACCCGCTTACCGGTGTTGCGATCAGTGTCCGCCGTGTCTCCCCAGGTCCGCAAAAATGTGTTGGACTCCCGATCGTAATCATATTCCGCCGCAAAAGGTCCCGCATAGGCCACCCGCAAATGACCACCCGTGGGCCGCTGATCCAGGGGGGCTTCGGCTTGGTGTGGATAGCCCACGAATTTGTTTTCCTGTCGATAACCAAACTTCTTGGCGCCCTCGATAATGGTGGCGAATTTAGAATAACCGGTATCCACCCCTCGATTCATGCCATCTTTTCTGAAACAATATTGCTCCGCCGACTTACCAGCATCGTTGTTACAATTCATATTATCAATCAATCCGGAATTGAGAACGTCTTTGAACTGTTCGATGTCAGCTCTGCCCCAATGAACATAAATTGCATCCAAACTCTTGGCAATATGCACGAAGTCATGCCGTGCACTCCGCAGAGATCCAACTTCCTCCGGCGTAGCGCAAACATAAACACCCATGAGTCGCGTGATACTTCCATAGACAGCTTGCATTTCAAAAACCATGTCCGCCTCAGACAGACCGGCTAGTGGTCGTGCTGGAACATCGGCTGGTTGCATGAAAGCATACGGCCGCCGATTCCAATTTTCACATTGAACTCCGGAAATCGGACTTACTCCCTCCGCATTTCCAACCGCCTCTAAAGGCTGCTCTTCTTGCGACACCTTGATTAGTTTGCCGCCTTTCTGTTGGCTAATTCGTTGCCACAAAAAATAAACTCCGCCGATAACCAGTAACATACCCAGCCCGAGCAGGACGGCTTTGCGCTTGGTTTTGTCCGGCGCTGGTCCGCCAACTCGGCGGATTGAATTGGGTGACTGCATTGGATTGATTGATTCCATACTTAAAATAAAAATATTACTTGCTTGTTAGCCTTGTCTTCTGATCCTAGCGTTGACACTGTGAACAAATAAACACGCTGCGCTGTCCCATTTGTAAACGCTTGATCATTGTAGCACATTTTGGACACTTTTTTCCAGCCTTGCGATACACCCTTAAAACCGTCTGGAATCGACCCGGAGCACCACCGGTATCTCGATAGTCACTATCTGAAGTGCCGCGCATCTTTATGGCCTTGTTTAGTATCTTCCGCATAGCTTGCCAGACGACCCGCTGTTCAAGCGGCTTCAGCTGTCCCGCCAAGCGCCGTGGATCAACTTTAGCCTCGAATAGAATTTCGCTCCGATAGATATTCCCGATCCCGCTGATCACCGCCTGGTCCATAAGCACCAGGCCGATGGGACGCCCTGGCCGTTTCGCCAAGATATTCTGGAACTTGATCAATGTTAATTTGGGATCAAGCGCATCGATGCCCAGAGATTTTATTTCCTTGAGCTCACCCACTTGCTTGGTATCCACCAAAACAATTTTGGCAAATTTACGCATGTCAGAAAACTCCATCTTTTTATTTTTTCCCAATTGCCAAGCGTGATGGACATACTTATTCACCCGATCATCAAAATATTTTTGAGCTTTGGATTTTGTATTCTGTTCTTTTATAAGCAGGTGCCCCGTCATCTTGAGATGCAGATACAGAGTCTTGCCACCCGAGAGGTCAACAAAAATATTCTTGCCAATCCGGCGTGCGCCCAGAATTTTTCTGCCAATGATGGTTTTCTTGAACTTGGCTAGAGTCGAGTTCTTGATAGCCGATGGCCAGTCCGACCAAAAACTGGTGACCGTGTCGCCTTTGATTTTTTTATTCAAGTCGCTAATGACCGTTTGAACTTCAGGTAATTCTGGCATCTTCGTGAAACGTAGAACGCGAAGCGTAGAACGCTATGCGCCAAGCGCTTTAAATTTCTCCCCAGCTGTCTCCGATTTTAATATCCACAATCAGCGGAACACTTAAGCGGTAAACGTTCTCCATAATCTTTTTCGCTTCTTGCGCAAACTCCTCGGCTGCCTCCTTCTTCACCTCCCAGATTATCTCGTCGTGAATTTGCAGGAGCATCTTGGCTTTTGAATTTTCGCCCAGCGCTTCATCAATTTTCACCATTGCCAGTTTCACAATATCCGCCGACAAACCTTGAATCGGCATATTAATCGCCATCCGCTCAGCTGCATTCTGTACTTGAAAATTAG